>NZ_JACARN010000029.1:0-66589 GCF_013386605.1 Pseudomonas sp. IPO3749
GTTGGGGAGGTAGGGGTTAGGGGCCACTCGAAGTTTCTTTCCTCTAACTTAATGGATTTCATTAGGCGAGATCACATTGCCATGCCAATCAATTCTACGGGTACGTGAAATGCATTCGCGCAAAGTATGCGTTGACGCATATGCTGGATGAATATACAGTATTTCTGCTCGCCGACGTTAGGCTTCTCAATAACCTGAAGCGGGTGAAATACACCAAGCAGTGAAGGCTGGAAGCCTTCACAAACAGGAATACTGTCGATGAAAGGACCGGCGACTTAACCAAAAGGAAATGGTAATGACAATAGAACTCGGAGAATCTAAAGTGACTGCCCCGGAGTTGATAGGGGCGTTTAACTTCAATCTTAGAAGCGATAATCCGCAACTAAATTTTTTTCCTCCCGCCACTCGCATGGACCTACAAAAGCGAGATGTAATAACTGCATTCACAAGAAAATTTCAAACAGAAATCGATGCCGCACATACTGAAAATATGCAGAAAATCGACAGTGAAATCAAAAAAGATGTAGAGGAGGAGGGCGGTTCTAATGAGTCAATGGATGTCACAACTCCTGAACCAATCGTAACAAAAGAGCATGTGATTCATGTCAAACTATACTACGACTCTAAAGCAGAAGAAAAAAACCAAGGGGACAAAGCCGCGTCGCTGAAAGTCGGCCCGGATCTTAAACCTTACTACTCTGTTTCTGATGTGTTTCCAGATAATAAATACCAAGATGCAGGCGTCCGAAAACAACGACTTATTGATTGGGCATTAGGCTATGAAGCTCTTCGGCTCGCTCAGGTCTATGCAGAAACAGCGAGGCGTTTAAAAGTAGCAGCAGATGCATTGGCTGTTATTCAGGCCGAACAAGCACGCCTAACCGCCGCAAATGAAGCTGTTCGGAACGCCAATACGTTCCGTGCACCGGGCTCTGCATCTGCTGCCGGCTCGCTGTTTATGACTTCAGCCGGAACCGTAACGGTCGTTGAAGCCGCGGCACTCACTCTACAAGCGGCTATTCGTGCAGCCATTAGCGCTTTGGGCGGGGCAGTTGCGGGTGTTGGAGCAGGCCTTTTTGTTGGGGTTTCAGCGCTGTTTTACTCGTCAAAGCTGGCTAATGGCGAACTGTCGGAGCGTTATGCTTTCAGTACCCCAGTATCGGACCTGGTTCAAGATTTTGAGCAAGACCTGAATAGCGTCGCTGCCGCAGGCGGCACCGTTGATATGGCTTACCGCATTAGCTCAAAAACTGCTGCAGATGGACAGTCGGAAGTCTTTGTAGTCAAGACTGATGGCGTGACGGTTCCGTCAAAGGTCAGGGTGGTGGCGGCTCGTTATGATGCGGCACAGAAAGTCTATACCGCTACGACAGCGGATGTACCTCCACGGACTCTAATTTGGACGCCTATTGTCAACCCAGGGAATAATTCAACGACTTCGCCTACTGAGCAACCTGCCCCAACGGTTTACACTGGCGCTACGGTGACTCCAGTTGAAGGCCGCATCGACGCCTTTCCTGAGGTTACAGAAGCGAGTTTTGATGATTTTATTACGGTCTTTCCGGCGGATTCAGGTCTGCCACCGATCTATACGATGTTCCGGGATCGGCGAGAGGATGCAGGTGTTGCAACCGGTGTTGGTCAGCTTGTGTCGGGGATTTGGCTGGAGACTGCATCGCAAGGTGAAGGGGCGCCAGTTCCGTCACAGATTGCGAACCAATTGCGAGGGAACGAATTTAAAAATTTCAGGAAATTTCGAGAGGCGTTTTGGAAGGCTGTCGCTAATGATTCCGAACTATCCAAGCAATTTGTCAGCAACAACATTTCTGAAATGAAGAACGGGCGAGCACCGTTTGTTCGAAAGGCAGATAGAGTGGGTGGTCAAGTGAAGTTTGAACTTCATCATGCTACTTATGTATCCAAGGGAGGCGCAGTTTTCGATATTGATAATATTTGGGTGGTTACTCCAAAGCTGCACGGCTCAATACATCTAGAGGGTAAGTAATATGGGTATTAAGAAAATAGAAGAGTACACGGAATCTGAGTTTTTGCTATTTGTTAAAAGGATTTGTGATTCTGAGTACGCCACCGAACAGGATCAAGTTGACGCTGTTTTGGAATTTGAGGCGTTAACAGAGCATCCAGACGGATCTGACTTGATTTATTATGCTCCGTCGGATGCGGAAAGTACGCCTGAAGTCATAACGAAAAAAGTTAAAGAGTGGCGCGCAGCGAACGGTAAGCCTGGATTCAAAACTGCTTAAGCTCGATTGCTTCTAATGATGCCCTTACTGTTAGCTTCGGTGAGGGGGGAAGAGGGGGCGGATTTATCTTTTCGATTTAACTAATCCGTTCCTTTTCTCGCTTTACGATATAGATGATTTGCGTGCAGTTACTCAAAAAAACATGACGCTCTGCATAGGTTTAAGCAAGGAGAGGAAATGGAACTCAAGAACAAATTTGAAGAGTATACAGAAAACGAGTTTCTCGATTTTCTTAATAAAATCTGGGCGATAGATGTGGCCTCCGAAGCAGAGCATGATAAGTTAATCGCTGCCTTCGTTAGGCTAACGGAACATCCACAAGGTAATGGTTTGATTTTTTATCCTTCTGAAGGTGTAGAGGATAGCCCGGCAGGTGTTTTAAAAATAGTGAAGGAGTGGCGAACCGCTAATGGTAAGCCAGGATTCAAGGCTACTTAAACTCTATTGCTTCTAGCGATACCCTTGCCGTTAGCTTCGGTGAGGGTATTTTTATTGTTCGGGGAAAGAGGGACGGATTTATTTTCGATTTAACTAATCTGTCCCTTTTCTCGAATGGCTATTTGGCAACCAAACGAGCTAGCACTCTGGATGGCTAGCAATCAGCCGACGCTAGGCGCCTCACGAATTAACAGCTTCGCTGTGAGCAGCACACCCAATTCACTCAATTGGTAAATTGCCAAGGCGATATCACGGTGTTTTCCACTCAGGTCTTCTGAAAGATCAAGCAGGAGCGTGCTGACTGAGGAAAAGGTTTCGTAGCTGTTGGTAATGAGGATTTCGTTACTGGCGTCTGGAGCGACGTAAAAGAGCGCATTCGAACCTTGTGAACCTTCAAACATGTTTGCATTCCTGTTTTTAGGCCACCACCCCTCAGCTACTAAACAAAAGGGAGGCAGCTGTACGCAGGTTAGTAGACCGGGGAATCCAAACGAAAGCCGGCGCGCCCGGAGGCGCCCTGCGCACAGCCACCATCAAGTGCAGACGGAGTCGTCTGACTGATTGAAGCTTGTGCACTTTGTCTGGATAAACCATCAGGCTACTAAACCCGATCACCGAGAAATTCAGCGACCGCGCAACCATAGATTCCACCACCCCAGCGCACAAGCCGGCGGATTCTGACGCAGGCGTAGGCAATCGGGCAAGCCACTGCCCAGCTTTGGGAAATGTCCTAGGACACTGCCCTCACACCGTCACCACCACCTTGCCCACCTGCTGGTTCGCCTCCAAATACCGGTGCGCGTCCTGCACCTCATCCAACCCAAACGTCTTCGCAATCACCGGCGCCAACGCCCCCGAAGCCAGCCCATCCAAGATGAACGCTTTAGCGCGTTCCAACGCAGCCGGGTCACCGACGATCTCGGCGTACAAATACCCCTTGAGCGTCAAACATTTGCCCAACACGGTAAATAGCGGAAACGGCGTCGGCTCGGCACTCAGTGCGCCGTACTCCAGCAAGATCCCGCCCTGGGCCATGCTTTGGGTGAGGGCTTCAAAGCCCGGCCCGCCGATGGGGTCGAACACCACGCGGGCGCCTTTGCCGTCGGTGAGTTGCATCACGCGTTCCACCAGGTTTTCTTCGTCGCTGACGATGACGTGGTGGGCGCCGGCGTCGAGCAGGGCTCGTTGTTTGGCGCGGGTGCGGGTGACGGCGATGGCGGTGGCGCCGACGCTGCGGGCGATCTGGAAGGCGGCGAGGCCGACGCTGCTGGAGGCGGCGGTGATCAGTACGAAGTCGCCTTTGGTGAGTTTGGCTTGTTCGACCAGGGCGCCCCAGGCGGTGACGTATTGCATCCACGAGGCGGCGGCTTGGACGAAGCTGAGGTTGTGCGGGTGTTTGACGGTGAGGTGGGCGGGCACGTTGGCGACTTCGCCGTAGGTGCCCCAGCGGGCGATGTCCAGCGGTGGGATGACGCTGACGGCGTCGCCCACTTGGAGGTCGGTGACGTTGGCGCCGATGGCGGTGACTACGCCGGCGGCTTCGTAGCCGAGGCGGCTGGGGAATTCGGCTTCTTGCAAGTAGGCGTGGTTGCGGAACATGACTTCGGCGCGGTTGAGGCCGAAGGCTTTGACGTCGATTTGCACTTCATCGGCGGCGGGGGCGGGTACGTCGATGTCTTCGAGTTTCAAGACGCTGGCGTCGCCGTAGGCGTGGAGTCGGACAATGCGTGGCATGGGGGAGCCTCAATGTTGATCGATAAGACGTTCAATTTAGGCTTGGGAAGGCGTGGGATAAAGGGCTAGGATGGCGCAACACTAGAAACAACGGGTTTCCAATGGACCGCCTTACCTTGATGGCCACTTTCGTCAAAGCCGTGGAACTGGGCTCGTTCAGTGCGGTGGCGGATGAGTTGAACCTGTCGCCGCAGTTGATCGGCAAGCAGGTGAAGATGCTCGAGCAGCACCTGGGTGTGTCGCTGCTCAACCGCACCACGCGCAAGCAGAGCCTGACGGATTTTGGGCGCACGTTTTATCAACGCGCCAAGCTGATTCTGGCGGACATGGACGCCGCCGAAGAAATGGCCGCCGTCACCCGTGGCGTGCCCAGTGGGCGCTTGCGCATCAATGCGCCGGTCACCTTTGGCGTGAGCACCCTGGCGCCGCGTTTGCTGGAATATATGGTCAAGTACCCGCAGGTGTCGGTGGACCTGACCTTGTCCAACGAGCTGATCGACCTGGTGGAAGACGGCTACGACGTGGTGTTTCGCATCGGCGAGCTGGCCGACAGCGGCCTGACCGCCTTGCCCCTCAAGCCTTACCAGATGGTGTTGTGCGCGGCGCCGGCTTATCTGGCGCGGCGACCCACCCTCACCACACCTTGGGATTTGCAGGAACATGAGTGCCTGGCGTTTGCCTATTCGGATGGGCGCTCGCACTTGCAGTTCGACGGGCCGGAGGGGCGGGTGGAGGTGCCGATTACAAGCCGTTTGACGATTAATCAGGGCGACCCGCTGCTCTCGGCGGCAGTGGCCGGGCTGGGCGTGGTGTTGTTGCCCCAGGAGTTGGTGAACGACGCGCTGCGCAAGGGTACGTTGGTGGCGTTGTTGCCGGGCTACAGTGTGCCGGTGTTGCCGATGAACTTGCTGTACACGGCGGGTCGGCAGGTGACGCCGAAGGTGCGCAGTTTTGTGGAGTTTGTGAAAGGGGTGTTGGGGCGGTGATTGAGGGGGCGGGCCAGCGTCAGCATGGCTCGCCCCCTTTTCCGTTACGGCAGCACCTTGGCGATGGCGTCAAACGCGACCATGTCGTCGATCACCTTGCCGCCAGTGGGTTGGGTTTGGGCCTGCCACACCACGATCACCACGTTTTTGGTCGGGTTGATGTAGACGTACTGGCCAAAGGTGCCGGCGGCGGTGAAGGCTTTGTCGGCCTTGGACGCGTCGGTCCAGCCGGGCCACCACATGGAGGCGAACTCGCCGTAGGCGCCATCTGAACCGGTGACCGCGCTGGCGAAGCTCAACCAACCTTCCGGCAACACTTGCTTGCCACCGGCCTTGCCGCCGCTCAGCACGAATTGGCCGAAGCGGCCGTAGTCTTCCAGGGTGGCGCTGATGCCGCTGCCGCCGACTTCGTTGCCGTTGGCGCCGTCGAGCCACCATTTGGCATCGGTCTGCATGCCGTAGGGTGCCCAGATTTTTTCGCTGAGGTATTGGGTGAGGGGCTTGCCCACAGCGGCGCTGACCAGTTGGCCCAGCACTTGGGTTTCGCCGGTGCTGTAGTTGGTGCGGGTGCCCGGTGGCGCGGCGGTGGTGAGGGTGGCCATGAACTTGAGCAGGGAGCCGGTGACTTGTTCGCTGCGCAGTTGGATCAGGTGGCGTTCGTCGGAGGTGGGGTCGGTGTATTTTTCGTTCCACTTGACCCCGGAGCGCATGGCCAATATCTGCCGCACGGTGACCTGGTCGTAGGCGCTGCCGGCCAGGGCGGGCAGGTAGTGGGTGACTTTGTCGTCCAGGCTTTTGATCGAGCCGTCCTGCAGGGCCGCGCCCACCAGGGTGGAGGTGACGGATTTGGCCACCGACATCGACATCCAGCGGGTCTCGGCGGTGTTGCCGTGGGCGTAGCGCTCATCCACGATCTTGCCGTCCTTGAGCACCAGCAGCCCGGTGACGCGGTTGGTCGCCACGTAGTCGTCGAGGCTGTAGTGCTTGCCTTTGAACTCGAACGCCACGGGGGCCAGGGGTTTGGCGCTGCGCGGCAGGGGAAACGGATGCCCACCCGCCTTGATGGTGCGCACCGGGAACAGGCGGTCGGTGTTGCGGAAGGTGGTTACCGCCAGTTCCGGGCTGAGTTTTCCGTCGTAGATGGCTTGCACGTCGCCAATCGGCTCCTGTGCGTGGGGGTAAGGCTGGGTCGCGCAGGCGGCCAGCGACAGGGCGAGTGTGGCGGCGCCCATCAACACGGGCAGGGGGCGGCGCTTGAAGCGCGGGAGCACGGGCATAAGAACCTCTTTATTATTGTGGGTCGGTCTTAAGGGGCGGCGACGCGTCAGCGAGGCTGGCGTGCCGGAACCAGCATGCGGTGGGGGATTTTTTTGGCGCGCGGGATCGGGCCGGTTTATGCGTGGGATTGGGACAGCGGCCACCCTTGGCGAGGGCGGCGCGGGTAACGGCTCACACCACGCCGGGCGCGGCGAGGTTGCAATACTGCCCTTTGAAATACAGCAACGGCTGCGCCGCCGCCGTCTCTTGCAGGTTCAACGCCTTCACTTCCCCAATCACAATCAGGTGATCCCCGGCAGCGTGTTCAGCGTGAATCTCGCAATCGAGCCAATGCAGGCTGCCGGCAATGATCGGATTGCCGAGCGGCGAGGCCTGCCAGTCGACGTCGTGCCACTTGTCGGTGCCGCGCCGCGCGAACTGGTTGGAGAGCTTCACCTGTTCGCCCGAGAGGATGTTGACGGCAAACCGACCGGCCTGGCGGATCTTGGGGTAGCTGGCGGAACTGGCCATGACGCTGAATGACACCAACGGTGGGGTCATCGACACGCTGTAGAACGACTGGCAGGTGAAGCCAATTGGCTCGTCATCGATGTGCGATGTAATCACCGTGATGCCGGAGGCGTAGTGCCCGAGCGCTTCGCGAAAGCTGGCCGCACAGGGACGTGACAGGGTGGGCATCAGTTCGACAGTTCTCGGCGGATGATTTCAGCGCCGGCACTCAACGCCTTCAGCTTGCCTCGCGCAACGTGGCGGGGCAGGGGCGCCATGCCGCAGTTGGTGCAGGGGTAAAGTTTGTCGGCATCCACGAATTGCAGGGCTTTGCGCAGGGTGTTGGCGACCTCTTCCGGTGTTTCAATGGCGTGGTTGGCCACGTCAATGGCACCGACCATCACTTTTTTACCGCGAATCAGTTCGATGAGTTCCATGGGCACATGGGAGTTGTGGCATTCCAGCGAGACGATATCGATGCTCGATTGCTGCAACTTGGGAAACGCCTCTTCATATTGGCGCCACTCGGAGCCCAGAGTCTTTTTCCAATCGGTATTGGCCTTGATGCCGTAGCCGTAGCAGATGTGCACCGCTGTTTCACATTTTAGGCCTTCGATGGCCCTTTCCAGGGTGGCCACGCCCCAGTCGTTCACCTCGTCAAAGAAGACGTTAAAGGCCGGCTCGTCAAACTGGATGATATCCACACCCGCCGCTTCCAGTTCCCGGGCTTCTTCATTGAGGATCTTGGCGAATTCCCAGGCCAGTTTTTCGCGACTTTTGTAGTGGTTGTCATACAGCGTGTCGATCATCGTCATGGGGCCTGGCAGTGCCCACTTGATCGGTTGGTTGGTTTGCTGGCGCAGGAACTTGGCGTCCTCGACAAACACCGGTTTTTGACGCGTGACAGCACCCACCACGGTCGGCACGCTCGCGTCATAACGGTCACGGATCCTGACGGTCTCACGCTTCTCGAAATCCACACCGCTAAGGTGTTCGATAAAGGTGGTGACGAAGTGTTGGCGCGTTTGTTCGCCATCACTGACGATATCAATGCCGACGTTTTGTTGTTCTTGCAGCGACAGGCGCAACGCGTCTTGCTTGCCCTCGATCAGTGCTTCTTCCTGCAGTTTCCAGGGTGACCAGAGTGTCTCGGGTTGTGCCAGCCAGGACGGTTTAGGCAAGCTGCCGGCGGTTGAAGTAGGCAATAACTTTTTCATTAAGGTGACCTTGTCTTTAAAAGGATTCAACGCGCGCAGTGGGCAGACCACTGCTCCAGTACCGACTGGTAGGGCTTGATGAAGTTTTCTTCAACGAACTTGCCCTGCTCGATGGCCAGTCGGCCGCGCTCTTCGCGGTCATACACAATCCGCGTCAGTGAGTAGTCCTGGTGTTGCAGGCTGGGTTGATAGGATTTACCGGCTGCCGAGTTCGCGTTGTAGATCTCTGGGCGGTAGATCTTCTGGAAGGTGTCCATGGTGCTGATGGTGCTGATCAGCTCAAGGGTGCTGTAGTCGCTGAGCAAATCCCCGGAAAAATAAAAAGCCAGGGGCGCAACGCTGTTGGCTGGCATGAAATAGCGCACCTTCAGCCCCATCTTGTTGAAGTATTCATCCGTCAGGGAATATTCATCTTGCTGGTATTCAACGCCCAGCACGGGGTGCAGGTTTTCGGTGCGGTGATAGGTCTTGGCGCTCGACACGCTCAGGCAGATCACGGGCGGTTTGTTGAAATGCTCTTTGTACGTGCTGGAGTTGACGAAGCTCTTGAATAACTTGCCGTGCAGCTCGCCAAAGTCAGCGGGCGTGCTGAACTGGGCTTGGTCTTTGTTGTGCTCCCGCAAGCGCACGCTGAAGTCATAGTCGCGTACGTAAGAGGAAAAGTTATTGCCGACAATGCCAGCCAGGCGCTCGTTGGTTTTGCGATCGACAATATTGGTTTTCAATATTTCAATCAAAGGAATGGCATGGCCGCTGCTCTGGGCATCCATGTCCATTTCCACGGAAA
Organism: Pseudomonas sp. IPO3749; assembly: GCF_013386605.1. Lineage (NCBI taxonomy): Bacteria > Pseudomonadati > Pseudomonadota > Gammaproteobacteria > Pseudomonadales > Pseudomonadaceae > Pseudomonas > Pseudomonas sp. IPO3749. The sequence goes on from NZ_JACARN010000029.1 coordinate 9,194, forward strand.
TGATTTCAAGCTCGACCGTGTAGCGATCGCCTTTGGGGTTGTCCCAATGGGCCAAGGCATTGAAGCGGTTGTCGATCATCCTTAACGTGTTGCGCAAGTTTTCTTGACGGCTCGCGCCCCTCGCCAGGTTGGCAAAGTTGGTGGTGATGCGCGTATTTTCGGCGGGATGGTAGTTCTCGTCGAAACGAATGCTCTTGACCGTAAATGCAAACTCTTTGTTCATTGTGATGCCACACCCTGATTGCCGCGATAGCCCCTGAACGTGTTCAGGGGCTTGTTCAGCGGTCTATAACTTGTCTTTAAGTAGGGTGCATCTTAGGCGGGGAGCAACATGAGAAAAACTGAATTGATTTCACTGCAACTTTAGCGCTCCTCATGATGGGGTGCCGCCGTTGCGCGGCCGCCGCCAAAACCAGCCCCTTTCTACGCAAACCGGTCTACCATGCCTCCCCGGCAGTGGTTCCACGCGCTACCGACCTCTCTCTTGCAAGGTATCGCCCATGTCCATTGACCAGATTTCCCTCCCTAAAGGCGTAGGCCCTCACGCCACCAAGCTTCTCGATGCCATCACCGGCGCTGCCACCCACGATGAACTCAACCGCGCCGGCGGCAAGGCCGAAGGGTTTGTACTCGGGCTGGAATCCACCAAGGCGATCAAGAGCCAGATCGCCGAGTCGCTGTATGTGGCCTACGACGACGCGGCGAGTCACCGGGCAACTGAACTGAAAGGCTAACGCCAGGCGGGTTTCTTTGGGTCCGGATTGAACGGCCTGAGCGACTGTTGCCAAGCGGGCGCCGGCAAGTTGCTGCGGCAGGCGCACCAATGCACCGGTGTCGGATTATTGATATCGCCCCAGCCTTTGGCTTCATAGGACGCCATGATCTCGCTCAACCGCCAGGCGTCACCGGCCCCGGCGATCAACTGCGTATGAGGCGCCGGCGTGGGGTTGATCGTCAGCGGCGGGTTGGTGGAGTCCAGCAGCCAGTAATCCTTCACCAGCCCGCCACGAGACACCACGTTCGGGGCGTGGAGCGGGTTCATCGAATTGGGGTTGGATTCGATCCGGCCCGCCACGTTATCCCGGATGGGAATGCCATCGGCGGTCCAGAAATACAGCGTGAAGCCCTTTGGCAGCGCAAAAGGGGGAAACCCGTCCCCACAGGCCAACCCATGCCCCGACAATACAATCGCCATGCTGATTCCCCGCTCGTTTGAGGTGTGCCGAGCGCCCCTACGCAGGAGGGGCGTGTTGAATTCAGAACGTGCGAGGTGGGCGGAATATTCCAGTCGCGGGCAAAAATAACCCAGAAATCTTGTCATGAGGGTGCGCTACAGTGGGGGCCTGACGCTGGCCCGATAGAAAGGAGTGCCCATGACATTGACCGTCGAAACCCTGCTCAACCTGGCCATGGCCAATCCCATCAACGCCGAAATCACCGCGCGCCTGCCGGACCTCGGGGTGGACCAGTGCTTTCTCACGGCGGGCTGCCTGTTCCAGGCGGTGTGGAATCATCAGTCGAACCTGCCTGCGGCCCAGGGTGTAAAGGACTACGACGTTTTCTACTTCGATACCGACCTGTCCTACGAGGCCGAGGACGCGGTGATCCGTGCGGCTGAGCGGTTGTTCCAGGACCTGGGCGTCAACGTCGAGGTGAAGAACCAGGCGCGGGTTCATCTCTGGTACGGCGAGCGGTTTGGTAGGCCTTATCCGCAATTGCACACGGCCAAACAGGGGATTGATCGTTACTTGGTCGCGGGCACCTGCATCGGGTTGGAGATTGCCACGGGCGAGCTGTACGCGCCGTATGGGTTGGAGGACGTGGCGCAGGGCGTGCTGCGCATCAATCCACTGCATCCGGAACCTGAGTTGTTCAAGCAGAAAGCCCGCAGTTATCAGGCGCGCTGGCCTTGGCTGCAAATAGTGGCGCCCTGAATTGCACTGAACTTTTACCCGCGTCCTGCACGTCCAAGCTTGAAATGCCCAGCCAAGGACCGACTATGACCTTCTTCATCTTCCTGCTCGCCTGCGCCGCCGCTGCCAGTACCGGCATCCTTTTCAAACCCGGTGCCTGGTACGAATCCCTGGTCAAACCCGGCTTCACGCCGCCCAATTGGCTGTTTCCGGTGGCGTGGACGATCATTTACCTGCTGCTGGCCTGGGCCGGTTACCGCCTCAGCCTGATTCCGGGCAGCCAAACGGTGTTGGCGCTGTGGGCGGCGCAGATTGCGTTGAACACCTTGTGGACGCCGGTCTTCTTCGGCGCCCATCGCATCCTCGCCGGGATGGTGATTCTGGCCGTGTTGTGGCTGACCGTCGCGACGATGGTGGTGTTGGCGGTGCAGTTGGACCTGATCACCGGCTTGATCCTGTTCCCGTACCTGGCGTGGCTGTGTGTGGCGGCGGCGCTGAATTTCTCGATCCTGCGCAATAACCGCTGATGGCCGTTAAAGCCTGGCCCGCCAGTGAGCCCGAACGGGCCGAGATGCGGCGCTTCAACCAAAAGCTCGCCTGGTTGCCGCGCTTCAAGATCCGCAATCGCGTCACGCCGCGTTTGATCCAGGCGCTGTTGCGGGTCAGTCAAACGATCAAGAAAGCCCCTCTGGCTGACACCCACTACGTCGACACAGTCCCCGTACGCATCCTGCGCCCCAGCGGCAAGCCCAAGGGCGTGGTGCTGGATATCCACGGTGGCGGCTGGGTGATCGGCAATGCGCAGATGGATGACGACCTCAACCTGGGCCTGGTCAACGCCTGCGACGTGGCGGTGGTGTCGGTGGATTACCGGCTGGCAGTCGACACGCCGGTCGAAGGGCTGATGGACGACTGCCTGGCGGCGGCGCGGTGGCTGCTCACCACGGAGGAATTTGCCGGCCTGCCGGTGATTGTCGTCGGCGAGTCGGCCGGCGGGCACCTGGCTGCGGCGACCTTGCTGGCGTTGAAGCAATGGCCAGCGCTGCTCCAGCGGGTGAGCGGGGCGGTGTTGTATTACGGAGTCTATGACCTGACCGGTACACCCAGCGTGCGCGCGGCGGGGCCCGACACCCTGTTGCTGGACGGGCCGGGCATGGTCGAGGCGCTGCGCCTGCTCACGCCGGGGCTGAGTGATGACGCGCGACGCCAGCCGCCCTTGTCCCCCTTGTATGGCGACTTCGACGGCCTGCCGCCGGCGTTGATGTTCGTGGGTGAGCTTGATCCGCTGAAGGATGACACGCTGTTGATCGCTGAACGATGGCCGGGGGCTGAAGCGCATCTGCTGTCGGAGGCGGCGCATGGGTTTATTCATTTTCCGGTGGCGATGGGGGCGGGCGTGCTTGCCTACAGCCGTCGTTGGATCAGTCAACGCGTCGGTGGGGGAGTACTCAAACTTCCTTCGTCCGGGTAACCTTTCGCTCCCCCCATTCAAGCCAAGGAAAGCACGTGAAGGTTCTTCAAGGATTCATCGGTCTCTCGACGCTCTTCCTGCTGGCCGGTTGCGAGCAAGCCATCGAGAAAACCCTGCGTTTCGACGTGCCCTACGGCTACTTCGAGACCGCCTGGCGCCAGGACGTCACCGGCAGAGGCCAGTTGACCTGCAAGGTGACCACGGACACCCAGGACCGTGGCGAGAAGTGGGTGCCGTCGGTCATCCTTGCGGCCGCCGAGGATGCGGCCGAAGACGATACGTTGTTTCTCTCCAGTTATTCGCCGGCCGGTACGGACCAGCGCATTTTCAACCTGCGCACGTTCAACAAGGCCAAGCCGGTTATTGATACGGCGATTCATCAAACCCTCGACCAGAACGGCGTGTACAGCCTGCGCCTGACCTGGCAGGAGGATGGCGCTATCGGTTACCAGATCGAGAACGGCGGTCAGTGGGAAGAGAAGCAGCTCGTCCAGAAGCCGGGTTTCCGCGTGCGTCATGTGAGCGTGCATGCGTCGGGGATGAAGGGCAGCGCGGTGTGTGAGTTGCGCCAGTGATCATCCAGGCCGTCACCCGCGACGACATCCCCGAGGTGCTGGCCTTCACATCACAGGCCCGCGCCGAGCTGTTTCCCAAGCTCAGCGCATCGGGCCTGCCTGACGACCTGGCGCATTTTGAATCCACCTACCTGCAGGGCGATGGTCAATTCCTGATCGCCCGACACGCTGGCGAGATCGTTGCCGCGATTGGCTATCTGCCCTACGACCAGCGATTTCCTCAGTTGGATTTTCATGCGATCAAGACGGTAGAGGTGGTACGCCTGTTCGTGCTTCCGGCGTTTCGGCGTGGCGGATTGGCCGGTCAGCTGTATCGAGCGTTGACGGTGTTGGCCAGGCAGAACGGGGTCGAGGCACTCTACCTGCACACCCATCCCTTCCTGCCGGGTGCCATTGATTTCTGGGTGCGCCAAGGTTTCAGCGTCATCGACATCGAAGCCGACCCTATCTGGCAGACCACCCACATGGAAAACCGCTTCGCGCCGACGCCTTGAAGTTCTAGCAGGGAAAAATCCTACGAATCAGAAGGATGAAGCCTAACTATCCCGCTGCTCCTTCCCTTGATCATCCATGCCCTTCGGCGTTCTTCAGCCGCAACGGATGGCAATCACAAGGGAAAGGAGGCGGTATGTATCGCGCGTTAGTGGTGGATGACCACCCGTTTATCCGGGCGTCGGTCAAAGCGTTGCTGGTCGGGCTGGGCTTTGGCGTCGTGTGGGAAGCCGGCAACGGTGCACAGGGGCTGCAATGGGCGAGCGAGCAGGTCCCTGATCTGGTGATCCTGGAAATCATGCTGCCAGACCAGAATGGACTGGAGGTGATTGCCCAACTGGCCGGCTTGAACCCGCCGTGCAAAGTCTTGGTGCTGACCGCGCAATCGGCGCAGTGCTACGTCACCCGTTGCCGCAAGGCCGGTGCGGCGGGTTTTTTGTCCAAGTGCAATGCGTTGGATGAGCTGGTCAAAGGCGTCAAGACGCTGATGGATGGCTATACCTTTTTCCCCGACCTGGCCACCCATGCCGTGCGGCCCAGGGATGTGCAAAGCACGGACGACGAGCTGATCGCGCGGTTGTCCGAGCGCGAGCTGAGCATCTTGCGGCAGTTGTCCCTGGGCCTGAGCAACAAGCAGATCGGTGACGCGCTGCAGATCAGCAACAAGACTGTGAGCACCTACAAGACCCGCCTGATCGAGAAACTCAACGTCAAATCGGTGGTGTACCTGGCGGAGTTCGCCCGGCGCAACCATTTGGTGTGAGGTTACGCGTGGGAAATTTCCTACAAATTGGCGGGAAGGAAGCTACGGGTTAGGTGATGTCCAGTGCTGATAATCGTGGCTCATCCGGCTTGTGGGCCGGGCCTCGATCAACAGGCGACACCCCTGGCAGGCCGTCGCTTTCATCAGGGCTTCACACATGAACATCAAGTCAACCCTCGCACAGTATTTCGCGGTATCGGCCCTGGCGCTGGCGGCGTCGCCGGCCATGGCGGCCTGTACTTGGGACTCTGGCAACGGCACCCCCAAGCAACTTACGTTGGCCGCCGGCACGGTATTCGCGCCGCGTGACGTGCCCATCGGCACCACCCTCAACAACAACGCACCGATCCGCACGGTGCCGTTCAATGACCGCCTGGTGTGTGGCCTGGTCGCGCGCTACAGCACCACGCTGATCGGCCCGCTGGCCACGAATATCCCGGTGGACGTGGTACGGGTGCCGGCCAGTTCGCTGTTGCAGACCAATGTGCCGGGCGTCGGCCTGGCCATCTACATGACCGGGTTCGCCACCCAATGGCAGGGGCAGGCGGATAACCCGAGCCGCTTCATTCCGTTTGAACTCAACCTGAATATTTCCTACGCCATCAGTGGCATGAGTGGCGCCCTGATGCGCTATACGCTGGTCAAGACCGGTGATATTGCGCCCGGCACCCACACCATCAACCAACTGGTGGCCAAGGGCGATTCGGACCGTGGACATATCTTCGACCTGACGTTCACCGCCACCGTGACCGTGGCCGGCTGCTCCATGCCAACGGCGCCGGGTGACCAGATCACGGTGCCCATGGGCACCTGGGAAAAACGCGTGTTCAACGGTAAAAACTCCACCACGCCGGCCCAGCCGTTCGCGATCACGCTCAATTCCTGCATCGCGGGCAGTAACTACCCCAACAACGGCAGCGGCTATTTCAATGGCAACTACGCCAACATCCAGATCGATGGCAACAAGACCTCGAACATCCTCGACGCGGCCAACGGCATCTTGAGTTTGTCGAGCGATTCCACGGCCCAGGGTGTGGCCATCCAGGTGCTGCGCAACGACAACACGCCGATGAACCTGGGCCAACCGGTGCGGCTCACGCAGATCGTCAATGGCACCACCACAGTGCCGCTCAAGGCGCGGTATATCCAGACCGCCGACGGGCCAACGCCTTCGCCGGGTTCGGCAAATGGCTACGCGAGTTTTTCCGTGACCTATCGCTGAGTTTTCCCAGCGCAATACCCACCACGCCACCGGTTCATCGAGCCTGTGGCGTGTTTTTTTTGGGGTGATTCTCCGGAACTTTTTTGTGGGAATTTTCCTACAAGAGAGGCGACGTTTCCTACATAGCCGTACTGCCCATCTTTCGATAATGAACCCAGACGAAACGCGCAGGCCCTTACTCGGGTCGCCACGTCGCCGAGTCTGAAGGCCTTCATTCGGCCGCCAGACACTCCTTCATAACTGTGGATGTGATCATGAAAAAGTTTGCTCTCAAAGTTTTGACCCTCGCCCTGGTTCTGGCAGGTGCTTCGCAGGCTGCGCTGGCGGCCGACGGCGAAATCAACTTCATCGGCAGCGTCACCGACAACACCTGCCCGGTGGTGGTCGAGGACCTCAACGGTTCGGCCGGCGCCGGTGATGTGGGCCTGGGCAGCGTGCCCGTGACGTCCCTGGCGTCGGCCGGCCAAGTGGCAGGCGGCGGCGCGTTCACCCTGACCATCGACACCACCGCCCCTGGCTGCAGCGTGACCGGCAAGAAAGCCGTGGTGAAGTTCCTGTCCCTGAGCGGCAACGCCGGTGCCAGCGGCCAATGGATCGGCCTGTCGCCGGAAGCCGGTGTGGCCACCAACGTCGCCGTGCAGATCAAAGATGCCACCGGCAAGGACGTGCAAGTGGGCCTGGAGTCCTCGCCGTACCTGGACCTCACCCAGCCGCTGCGCTTTACCGCCAACTACATCGCTACCGGCGCGGCCACGGCGGGCCCGGCCAACGCCAAGGCGGCGTTCACCGTCGACTACCAGTAAGCCCTGTGCAACGCCCCGGCCCATTTGGGTTGGGGCGCCAAGAGGAGGATCGAGATGAAACGTTTTGCGACCCCTTTCAAAACCACGCCTTTCAATACCACCCCTTTCAAAAGCACGGCGCTACTTGCCCTGATGCTGCTCAGCGGCATCAGCCAGGCCGGTGTGATGCTCGGCGGTACGCGTATCGTGTTCGATGGCAACAAGCGCGACGCCTCTATCACCGTTGGCAACACCACCGCACAGCCCTACGCGGTGCAGACCTGGGTCAACACCGAGGCGGATGACAACACCACGCCGACCCCCTTCGTGGCGACGCCGCCGCTGTTTCGCCTGGACCCGCACAAAGAGCAGATGGTGCGCATCCAGAAAGTGCCGGGCGCGCTGCCCGAGGACCGCGAGTCGGTGTTCTATTTCAATGCCCAGGAAATTCCGGTGGCCGCCAAGGCCGACGAGAACACCCTGAAGATCGCCATGCGCACCCGCATCAAACTGTTCTACCGCCCGGCCGGGCTCAAGGGCAATACGCTGGATGCACTGCCGCAACTGCGCTGGAGCCTGGTGCAGGAACAGGGCAAGACCCTGTTGGAGGTGAACAACCCGTCGGCCTTCCACGTGTCGTTCATTGGCGTGAAGGCCCTGGGCGGCGGGCAGACCGTCGAGGTGGACGAGCCGAAAATGGTCGCCCCCATGAGTCGCCAGCGCTACGCACTGCCGGGGTTCACCGCCCGCACCGGCGAGGTGATGTTCTCCGCCATCAATGATTTCGGCGGCTACAGCGAGCCGAGCAAAGTCGCCATCACCAGCGCCCCCTGACGCTGTCGTCCATTCCCTTGCGAACCTGACCACACGTTGCCGCCGCAGCGTGATGGCCTCGTATTGAGTGCTGCCATGCGAACCTATGCCTTGAACCTTGACTGCCTGACCGTGCCCTTCACGCCTTTGCGTTTGTCCGCCGCCGTGCTGGCCGCGTTGATGGGCGGCGTGGCGTTTGCCGAAGAGCCGGCGAAGTTTGATGCCAGTTTCATGCAGTCCTTTGGCGGCACCAGCGCCGGGCCGAACCTGGACCTGGACGCCATCGCCAACAGCGGCAGCATCGGCCCGGGCACCTACCCGGTGGTGATTCGCCTGAACCAGAGTTTTTTCGACCGACGCGACATGACCTTCGCCAAGGACGAAGCCAGCGGTGAAGTGCGGGTTTGTCTGTCCGAGGCGTTTCTCAAGGAACTGGGCGTGAAGCTGGAGGCGTTCCAGGCGCCGGGTGAAGCGTTGCCGGAATGCATCGACCTGGCGGCCATGGTCGAGGGCGCGTCGGTGAGTTTCGATGCCAACCACCTGGCCCTCGATATCAGCGTGCCGCAGATTGCCCTGCGCCGGGATGCGGCCGGTTATGTCGCCCCCCAGGACTGGGACCGTGGCATCAACGCGGCGATGCTCAACTATCAGTTTTCCGCAGCGCAGACCCAGTCTGACAGGCGCGGCAGCGGCAGCCAGTACAACCTGTATGCCAATGGCGGCTTCAACCTCGGCGACTGGCGTTTTCGCAGCAGTTCTTCGTTCCGCCAGGACGAGCAAGGTCAGCAGGATTGGCAGCGCAGCAACACCTACGCGCAGCGTGACCTCACCGCGCTCAAGGGCACCCTGACCCTGGGCGAGAGTTTCACGCCGGGGGATGTATTCGACAGCATCCCGTTCCGTGGCGTGCAGGTGGCGTCGGACATGGGCATGTTGCCGGACTCGATGCAGGGTTACGCGCCGATCATCCGTGGCATTGCCGAAAGCCAGGCCAAGGTTGAAGTGCGCCAGAACGGCTTTTCCCTCTACACCACCTACGTGGCCCCCGGCGCGTTCGAGATCGATGACCTCAACGCCGCCTCGGGCAGCGGCGACCTGGAAATCATCATCACTGAGGCCGATGGCCGCGAGCGCCGTTTCACCCAGCCTTACGCCACCTTGGGCAATATGCTGCGGGAAAAAACCTGGCGCTACAGCATGACCCTGGGTGAATACAACGCCGTGGACGGTGGCCAGCGCCCCGCATTTGCCCAGGCTTCGTTGGCCTACGGCCTGCCTTTTGACCTGACGCTGTACGGCGGCCTGCTGGGCGCGGATTTCTACCGCGCCGGGGTGGTGGGCGTCGGCAAGAGCCTGGGCAGCCTGGGGGCGGTGTCGGTGGACGTCACCCAGGCCCAGGCGGATGTGCCCCAGGCGCAGGGCGGCCAGCAAAAAGGCCAGAGCGTGAGCGTGCGCTATGGCAAGGCCTTCGAGACCGGCACTTCGGTGCGTTTTGCCGGGTATCGCTATTCCACCGAGGGCTACCGCGACTTCGAAGAGGCCGTGCGCCTGCAGGACCCCAACGACTATTTCGGCCTGTCCAAGCGCAGCAAGGTCGATGCCAGTGTCAACCAGGCCCTAGGCAGCCGCGGCTCGTTCTACCTCAACATGAGCCAGCAGCATTATTGGGGGTCTTCGCGACAAGACCAACAGATGCAACTGGGCTTCAACACCCAGCACAAAGGCGTGACCTACGGCGTGTATGCCAGCAAGACCCTCACCGACAACTACGGCGAGAACAACCAAGTGGTGTTCACCGTGTCGATGCCCATCGGCCAGACGCGCAGCACCGCCACCTATTCGGTCACCCGCAACAATGACGGCAGCCTGGACCAGCGTGCCGGCCTCAGCGGCAACGACGGCAACCTGACGTACAACGTCAACGCCAACCGCTCGGACCTGGCCGGCAACAATGGTTCGGCACTGGTCGGTTACCGTGCGCCGTATGCCCAGTTGGGCGCAGGTGTGAGCGTGGGCAGTGGCTACCGGCAGGCCTCGGTGAGTGCATCGGGTTCGGTACTGGCCCATGGCGATGGCGTGGAGTTCGGCCAGACCCTCAGCGAAACCGTGGCCCTGGTGGAAATCAAGGACACCCCCAATGTCGGCGTGCTCAATGCTCCCGGCACTCTGACCAACAATAAGGGCTATGCGCTGGTGCCCTACGTGACGCCGTATCGCAAGAACCGCGTGGCCCTGGACACTGGCGAACTGGACACCAGCGTCGACATCGACGACGGCGTGACCAACGTGGTGCCGCGCCGTGGCGCAGTGGTCAAGGCGACGTTCGCCGCGCGCCGTTCGGAAAAGGTCGTGCTCAGTGTGCGCTTGCAGGACGGTTCGCTGCCGCCGTTCGGCACCACGGTGCTCGACGACAAGGGCGTGAGCGCTGGCGTGGTCGGGCAAGCTGGGCAGGTGCTGATCGCTGTCAACGAGGGCAAGGTCTATAGCATGAAGTGGGGCGAAACCGCCGCGCAACGTTGCACCGTCGAGCTGGATATCAGCAAGACTGCGCCGGTGGATGGCTACCGTGTGATGGAGGCGATCTGCAAGGCACCTTGAAGAGGAAGAGGCTTTATCTGAAGGAATATTCGCCGGGAAAATTCCTACAGTTTGCGGGGAAGGAACTTACATTTCCAACTAAGGCCGGCGCTCATGATTCCTCCCGCCATAGAGATGTTTGAACTTCTTCAATAACCAGGTTGTTAGCGACGCTTTAACTGAAAGAACAGCCAAAACACTTGACGTGTTTTAACGGATGCGCGCTGTTCTTCGGGATGGGGATTTAGATAAGTGTCGGTAGTGTCTGTTTGGGAAGTCGGGTTTCTGGGCCTAACCATAATTAACCCTAGAGTTGAACTCATGAAAAAGATTGTCGCTGTTACCGCCGCTGCTGTTGCCATGGGCCTTGCTTCCTTCGCCAACGCGGCCACGCCGGCGAGCGGTAACCCAGGCACCGTGCGTTTTATCGGTGAGATCGTTTCGGGCGCCTGCGGCATCGACGCCAATTCCCTGGACCAGACCGTGTCCCTGGGCCAAGTGCCGTCGAACCAGTTCCGCGCCGTCGGTGATCGCTCCACGCCGACCAAGTTCGACATCATCCTGACCGACTGCGACACCTCCACCCAGCAGAACGCGCGCTTCACCTTCAGCGGCGTGCAAGACCCAGCGGTGCCGGGCCTGTTCGCCACCACCGGCCTGGCCCAGAACGTCGGTATCCGCCTGCAGGCCAGCGCTGGCGAGATGCTCGACAACGGTAAGGAACAAGTTGCACCGGTGGTATTGCAGAACGGCAACAACACCGTGACCTTCGCCGCCATGTACGAAGCCACCGCCGCCACCGTGACCACCGGTGAAGCGGACAGCGTTGCCAACTTCACCGTGGCTTACAACTGATAGTGCTGTATCGGTTGTGATGAAAAAGGGGCGCGAGCCCCTTTTTTCTTGCCTGTTGCCTGGTTGATAAAAGGGTTGTTTCCGTGGGCTGTCGCAAACTTTTCGTGTCTTGCGTATTACTTTCCTGCGCGCGTTATTCCTTCGCGGTGGAGTTTAATTCGGAGTTCTTGAATATCGACTCTGACGATCACGTCAGTCTCGGGCAGTTCACCCAAGCGCACTACACGGTGCCCGGCAGTTATGTGGTGGATATCGTGGTCAACCAACGTTATTTCGGAACACGCTCTATTGAATTCAACAATGGCGGTTCGGCGCAGGACAGTTATGCCTGCTTGCCCGAAGCGCTGGTGGCGACCTTCGGTCTAAAGCCCGACCTGTTCGAAAGCCTGCCGCGCCTTGCCGATGGCCAGTGCGTGGACCTCACCGCGATCACCAACGCCTCGATCAACTACGCGCAGAACCTGGGCCGGCTGGTGATCAGCCTGCCCCAGGCGTCGTTCGAATATGACGACCCCAACTACATTCCGCCCGCCGCCTGGAGCGACGGGCTGGACGGTGCGCTGCTGGATTACCGGGTGATCGCCAACCAGCGCCAGTCCACCACCAGCGGCAACTCCACGGTATTGCAGAGCTACGGCACCGCCGGTTTGAACATCGATGCCTGGCGCCTGCGGGCCGACTACCAGGCCCAGCAAGACAGCGGCAGCCAGGGCGGGCGCGGCAATGAGCAGGCGTTCCAGCTCAACCGCCTGTACGCCTACCGCGCGCTGCCGTCGATTCGCTCGAAACTCTCGGTGGGTGAGGATTACCTCAACTCCGACGTGTTCGACACCTTCGCCCTGCGCGGGGTGAGCCTGAGCAGCGATGACCGCATGCTGCCGCCCAATCTGCGCGGCTATGCGCCGTTGATCAGCGGCCTGGCGCGCACCAATGCCAGGGTGACCGTGGCCCAGCAGGGCCGTGTGTTGTATTCCACCACGGTGACGCCAGGCGCGTTCAGCATCCAGGACCTCAACAGCAGTGTGCAGGGCACGCTGGATGTGACCGTGCATGAAGAAGACGGCACCGAGCAGACCTTTACCGTGACCACGGCAGCGGTGCCGTTCCTGTCCCGCGAAGGCGAGTTGCGCTACAAAGTGTCGGCGGGCCAACCGCGCTTGACCGGCAAGGGCGGCACCGAACCGGGTTTCGTGGCGTCCGAACTGGCCTATGGCCTGTCCCAGGACTGGACACTCTACGGCGGTGTGCTGGCAGCCAGCGGCTATCTCTCCCATGCCGTGGGCCTGGGCAAGGACCTCGGCGTGTTCGGCGCGATTTCCGCCGACGTCACCACCTCCAGGGCCACGCTGCGCAACAGCGCCGAGACCGTGGTGGGCAACTCCTACCGCATCAACTATTCCAAGCACTTCGATGCGATTGGCGCGGATCTGCGCTTCCTCGGCTACCGGTTTTCCGACCGCACCTTCACCAACTTCTCACAGTTTGTCGGGGATCCGGATGCCTATTCGCTGAATGCCGGTAAGCAGCGCTATTCAGTGATGCTGGCCAAGCGCTTTGCGTGGCTGTCCACCAGCCTGTCGTTTGACCATTCCACTTACTGGGACGCCGCGCCCTCGGACCGTTTCGGCCTGTCGCTGGCGCGCAGTTTTGCCGTGGGCAACGTGAAGAACATCAACGTCAACCTGTCGGCGTTCCAGACCCGCAACGCGCAGAGCCGTGACACGCAGCTGTACCTGGGCGTGAGTGTACCGCTGGGGGGCAATTCGATGATGTCCGCGACGGTGCAGCGCGCCAGCCCCGGCGCGACGTCGACCAGTGTCGGCTACAGCCACGACGATGGCGAAGGCATGAACTACCAGGTGTACGGCGGCATGGGCGACAACCAATACGTGAATGCCTACGTCGGCAAGCGTGCGTCCACGTACCGAGCGAATGCCTCGGCCACCACCGATGGCAGTACGTACCGCTCGCTGACCGGCGAGTTCGACAGCTCGTTGGTGGTGACCCGCTACGGCGTCACGGCCCATGGCAATGGCTCCAATGGCGATACGCGGTTGCTGGTGTCCACCGACGGCGTGCCGGACGTGGCCTTCACCGGCCAGGCGCGCTCCAACCGCGACGGCTACACAGTGATGGATGGGCTGCCGGCGTTCCAGGCCTATGAGGCGCGGGTGAACATCGAAAAGCTGCCGCTCAAGACCGAAGTGTCCAACCCGATCCAGCGCCTGGCGTTGACCGAGGGCGCCATCGGCTACGTCAACTTCGCTGCCGCCCAGGGCTACAACGCCTATGTCGAACTGACCCAGGCCAACGGCCAGGTGGTGCCGTTCGGGGCGTCGGTGCAGGACAAACACACCCACAAGGAAGTCGGCATCGTCGGGGAGGCGGGCATCACGTATTTGCTCGGCGCCAAGGCCGGGGCCGAGCTGGTGGCGCGCTGGGACGACAGCCATGTCTGCGCATTGGCGGTGCTGCCGCCGGAAGACGTCGTGACCAATATCCCGACACCCGTGCGGTGTTTGTGACCCCCCTCATCCGTTTACTTGGAGTGTTCCCTGATGTCTCGATTGATGTTCAACCGTATCGCGCGCCTGGCCGTGCTGTGTGTGCCTTTATTGGCCAACGCGGCCGTGGTGCCGGACCGCACCCGCGTGATTTTCGAAGAGAGCGCCACTTCGGTGAGTGTCACGGTCAGCAACAAGAACCTGCAACTGCCGTTTGTGGTGCAGTCCTGGATCGAGGACGAGCAGGGCAAGAAAATCACCACGCCGTTCATGGTGCTGCCGCCGCTGCAACGTATCGAGCCGAATGAGAGCAGCGTGCTGCGCATTGTGAAGTTGCCCCAGACCACGTTGCCCACGGACCGTGAATCGGTGTTCTACCTCAACATCCGCGAGATCCCGCCCAAGAGCGAGGCGGTCAATGCGATGCAGATTGCCTTGCAGTCGAAGATCAAATTGTTCTACCGCCCGGCCTCGGTGAAGCGCGAGCGCGGCGCCGACATGGCCGAGGGGCTGAGCCTGGTGATCGACCCGGCGGCCAAGCAATTGCAAGTGAGCAACCCGACGCCGTTCCATATCACCGTGGTCGGCCTGCTGGTGGGCCCGCAGAAAACCAAGATGCCGGTGGAGACGGTGATGATCGCGCCCCATGCCAGCGCACGTTTGCCGTTGGCCAGCCTGGGGTTCAGCGAGTTGCGGGTGTCGAACATGAATGATTTCGGCGGGCAGACCGACACGCTGTTCACCTGCACCGCCACCGCGTGCCAGGCCGTGAAGCCATGAGCGGTTGGGGCCCGAGGCTGTGCCTGGCAGCGTTGTTGCTGGTGTTTTCCCAGGCGTCATGGGCGCTGTTGTGCAAGTCGGAGAATGACGGCAATTACCTGAGCGAATACATCGGCCCGGTGTCGGTGCCAGACACCGTGCCAGACGGCACGATCATTTGGCGCTCGAAGACCCATGTGGTGCCGGCCAAATGCTTCAAGTTGCACGATCAGCATTTTGCTGAAGACGACCCGATTTACTTCTATGGCAACCCTGCCGGCCTCAACGCCACGGCCTGGGGCATCGAGTTTGGTTTGGTCTACCGCCAGGTCACCGCCTGGGATGGCGACTGGAGTTCCAACCCGACCCAAGGCGTTAACACCGGGTTTGTTTCCCGTGGCTGCCCTGGCGCGACCAACAATGCCGAGATGCTGCCGTGTTCCCTGGCCAACCCGAGCATTGCCTTCCAGGTGGTGATCCGCAAACGCGGGTTGCTACCGCTGCAACGGCCGTCCCAGGACACCTATGACGTGTTCCAGTTTGACGGCCTGTATGGCCTCAACGGCGGGCCGAGTAATCCGAATGGCAACTTCCGTTTCCAGCTCAACGGTTTGCAGAACATCGTCGGCACCGCGTGCACGGTTGACGTCACCGTGACCCCGGAACCGGGCATT
Source organism: Pseudomonas sp. IPO3749 (assembly GCF_013386605.1). Classification (NCBI taxonomy): domain Bacteria; kingdom Pseudomonadati; phylum Pseudomonadota; class Gammaproteobacteria; order Pseudomonadales; family Pseudomonadaceae; genus Pseudomonas; species Pseudomonas sp. IPO3749. The sequence continues at coordinate 24,594 of NZ_JACARN010000029.1, forward strand.
GTGGATTTCGGCGTGATCCAGAAAACCACCACCGGCTTCTCGCCGCCCAACCCCACCCAGCCGTTCAGCCTGGCCCTGGAGAAAAAGTGCAGCACCGCCCTGAATATCGGCGCCACGCTGGTGACGGCCAATCAGCAGGGGCTTTACAACGTGTTGCCGAAGGCGGACAGCCAGTTCGGCATCCAGGTGCGCGACGCGCATAACAATCTGGTGCCGATCAACGAGCCGTTCCCCCTGGCGGTGTTCGCGGCCAGTGTCAGCCATATCGACGTGCCCTTCAGCGCCTCCGTCGTGGCGTTGGGCGACCCGCAGGTGGGACCGTTCGAAGCGGTGATGGTGGTGCAGGTGATTTATTACTGAGGGTTTTGTGTCGGAATTTTCCTACATGATGGTCGGATAGAAGCTACGACCTGTGTCCATCTCGCTCGCCACTATGTCGGCTCTCGATTCGATTGAGTGATGGGGTAGACGATGACCTTTCCACCCGGACAGGTGCAGGAAAAACAGGCGGGGGAGCGTGGCCTTCTACCCACCGAAGACGAGGTGCGCCGGGGCCTGGCCCTGGGGGAGTTTCGTGCCTGGTTCCAACCGCAACTGCACTTGCACAGCCAGGCGGTCACCGGGGTGGAAGCCTTGGTGCGCTGGGAACATCCCGCCCACGGGGTATTGCTGCCGGCCGATTTTCTGGGGGCGGTGCTGGCCTATGATTTGATCGACCAGATGTTCACGCAATTGCTGGAGCAGGGCCTGGGGTTGCTGGGGATTCTGCGTCACCAGGGCGTGAGCCTGACGCTGGCGTTCAACCTGCATGCCTCGCAACTGGCCAGCCCTGCGTTGGTCGAGCACATCCGGCAGGCCCTGGAACGTCATCGCTTCAAGGGTTCGACACTCACCTTCGAACTGGCGGAAAACGGCGTACTGGTGTGTGCGCCACAGACCCGCGAGAACCTGCTGCGCCTCAAACTGCTGGGTTGCGGTTTGTCACTGGACGATTTCGGCCTGGGGTTTTCCTCGCTCAAGTCGCTGTGCCAACTGCCGTTCAACCAGATCAAGCTGCATGGCAAGTTCGTGCAGCGCCTGGACCGTTTGCGCAATCGCTCGATGGTGCTGGGGACTCGCGCGCTGGTGCGTTCGTTGGACATGACGCTGGTCATCGAAGGTGTCAGCAGCCCACGGGTGTGCGCGGGGTTGCTGGAACTGGGCTGCGACGTTGGCCAGGGTTATCACCTGGCGCGGCCCATGACGGGACGCGACTTGTTGCACTGGCTGGAGCAGGCGGTGATCGCGCCGTGAAAACTTCCCACCACGGCGCGGTAATTCTTAGGATATTTCCTACAATTGAGCGATGCTCATGGGTTTTCGGCGGGTGCTTTTGCTGGATGAGGCTTCAGGGCTTCCATGGCGTTGGCACGCTCTTACGTCGGTTGTATGACAGAGGTCTGTAAGCATAAAGCGATAGTCGTGGACGATCACCCGTTCATTCGCTCTTCCGTCAAGATGTTGCTCAACCAGGAACACTTTGAAGTGGTGGCCGAGGCGGACAACGGTGCCGACGCGGTGCAACTGGTGCGCGAGCATGTGCCGGACCTGGTGGTGCTGGACATCACCATGCCCAAGTTGGACGGGCTTGAAGTGATTTCGCGGATCAGTGGCCTGGGCGTGCCCACCAAAGTGCTGGTGCTGACGTCCCAGTCGGCGCTGTTCTATTCGATGCGCTGCATGAAGGCCGGTGCGGCCGGGTTCATCTCCAAGACCAATGGCCTGGACGAACTGGTCAAGGCGATCAAGGCGGTGATGGGCGGCTATACCTTCTTTCCCAACCTGGCCACCAGTTCGGTGAGGCGCAGTGATGCCGATGCGACGGACCTGGAGTTGATCCAGAGCTTGTCCGATCGCGAACTGACGATTTTGCAGCAACTGGCCCAGGGCCTGAGCAACAAGGAAATCGGTGACTCGATGCTGCTCAGCAACAAGACCGTGAGTACTTACAAGACGCGACTGATCGAAAAACTCAAGGTGAAGTCCGTGGTGTACCTGGCCGATTTCGCCAAGCGCAACAGCCTGATCTAGATGAAGCGACTTCTCGGAACCTGCCTGGCCAGCCTGCTGTTGTTGGCCATGCTGACGGCTGCGCCGGTGGCGATGGCCGCCGCTGAATCCCTGCATCTGCTCGGGCGTTCGACGGTGGAAGATTACTCGGTCGGCCTCGACGAGCCCGACTGGAACTGGCTGCGCCACAAACGCACGCTGGTACTGGGTGCGTCGGCCCCGGACTACTCGCCGTTCGGCATGACCGGCAATGGCGACGATTACCAGGGCATCACCGCAGACTACGCGCAACTGATCGCGCAGTTGCTGCACATGCAGGTCGATGTGCGCCGCTACAGTTCGCGCGCCGAGGTGATTGCCGCGCTGAAAAGCGGCGAGATCGACATGCTCGGCACGGCCAACGGATTTGAAGCCGCTGACCCCGAGTTGGCCCTGTCCCAGGAGTATGCCAATGACCAGCCAGTACTGGTCACGCGGATCGGCGACAGCCAGAATCTGCCGCCGGACCTGGCGGGCAAGCACGTGGCGATGCTCTATCACTACCTGCCGCCGGATACGGTCAAGGCGTTTTACCCCGAGGCGACCGTGCAACTGTTTCCGTCGACCTTGAGTGCGATCGGCGCAGTTGCGTTCGGCCAGGCCGATGTCTACCTGGGCGACTCCATCAGTTCCAACTACCTGATAAACAAGAACTACCTGAACAACGTCCAGCTCAGCGACTTCTCGCAGATGGAAGTGCAGCCGTTCGCCTTTGCCGTCAGCCGCAGCAACGAGCGCTTGCTGCGCATCCTCAACACGGCGCTCACGACGATCCCAGCGGCGGAGCGTATGACCATCCTGCGTCGCTGGAGTGCCGGGGGCGCGAGCATGCCGGGTCGGCAGACGTTGCACTTCAGCAACAGTGAACAGCGCTGGATGGAGCAGCATCCACGGGTGACGGTGGCGATCAATGAAAACTTCCTGCCGCTGACGTTTGTCGATGAAGACGGCAACTTCCGTGGCATCAGCGCCGATGTGCTGGCCAAGGTCAGCCTGCGCACCGGCCTGCAATTCGATTTGCAGCGGGCCGAGTCGGTGCAGGACCTGATCGACCAGGTCACTAGCGGCAAGGCCGATATGCTGGCCGCCTTTACACCCAGTGCCGAGCGTGAAAATGCCTTGCGCTTCACGCGGCCGTACCTGACCAACCCGTTTGTGCTGGTCACGCCCACCGGTGATGACAAGCCCCAGACCCTCGACCAGATGGCCGGCAAGCGCCTGGCCCTGGTCCAGGGCAATGTGATGCGCGAATACCTGGTGGAACAGTTTCCCCAGGTGCAATTGGTGCCCGCGCAGAACGCCGTCGACGCCATGGCCATGGTGGCGAAGGGCGAAGTGGATGGCGCGATCAATTCCCTGATCAGTGCGCGCTACATGATCTCCCGGCAGTACCGCAATCGCTTGCAGGTCACCAGCACCGTAGGGACGATGCCGGCGCGGATCGCCTTGGCGACCAATCGCGGCGCGCTGGAGTTGTATTCGATCCTCGATAAGGCGCTGCTTAGCATTACCCCCGAGGAAATGGACGAGCTGACCAACCGCTGGCGCAACGAGGTGGTCATCGACGACAGCTATTGGCTGCGCAATCGCAGCGCAATTCTCCAGGGCTTTGCCATCGCGGCGGTATTGCTGGCACTGGCCTTGGGTTGGATCGGCTATTTGCGCTGGCTGATCGGCAAGCGGCGCGAGGCTGAGCGGGCGTTGAGCGAAGAACTCAGCGAACGCCAGCGGCTGGTGCAGGAACTCCAAGTCGCCAAGGATGATGCCGACGCCGCCAACCGGGCGAAGACCACGTTCCTGGCGACCATGAGCCATGAGATCCGCACGCCGATGAATGCGGTGATCGGCATGCTCGAACTGGCGATGAAAAAAGCCGACAAGGGTGTGCTCGACCGTTCGGCCATCGAGGTCGCTTCCGGCGCGGCGCGGGGCCTGCTCGACCTGATTGGCGATATTCTCGATATTGCGCGCATTGAATCCGGCCGGCTGTCGCTGGCGCCGGAGCGGGCCAACCTGCGCGAACTGATCGAGTCGGTGGCGCGGGTGTTCGATGGTCTCGCCCGGCAGAAACAACTGCGCTTACAGCTGGACCTGGAGGCACAGGTCAGTACCGAGGTGCTGATCGACCCGCAGCGTTTCAAGCAGGTGTTGTCCAACCTGCTGAGCAACGCGATCAAGTTTACCGATGCCGGCCAGGTACGCCTGGTCGCCAGGGCGCACGTCTTGCCGGGGCAGGAACGCCTGGCCCTGTGCTTGCGCGTGGAGGACAGTGGGCGCGGTATCTCCGAGCAAGACCAGCAACGCCTGTTCAGCCCGTTTACCCAGGCAGACAACCATGGCCAGGCGCCCCGTGGCGGCTCGGGGCTGGGGTTGGTGATCAGCCGCACCCTGTGCGAAATGATGGGCGGCACCCTGACCCTGGACAGCACGTTGGGGCAGGGCACGCAGATTGAAGTGCGCTTGGACGCATCGATCCTGGAACCCTGCGCCCCGGTGGTCGAGGCCGAGCCTCAGGTGGCTGGCGAGGCCCTGAATATCCTGGTGATCGACGACTATCCGGCGAACCGGTTGTTGTTGTCGGAGCAACTGGGTTACCTGGGCCACCGGGTCACCGATGCCGAAGACGGTGCCCACGGCCTGCGGGCTTGGCGCAACGAGTTGTTCGATGTGGTCATCACCGACTGCAATATGCCGATCATGAATGGCTACGCACTGGCGCGGGCGATTCGCGCCGAAGAGGCCGCGCGCGGCTTGCATCGCGGCCTGGTGCTGGGCTTTACCGCCAATGCCTTGGCCGAAGAAAAAGTGCGCTGCGTCGAGGCCGGCATGGACGACTGCCTGTTCAAGCCCATCAGCCTCAAGGACCTGGGCGCGCGCCTGGCGCAAGTCAAACCCCAGGCGCTGGTTCAACCCGATGAGCCGACCAGCGCACCGCCACTGGAAAACCTCGACCTCAGCAGCCTGGAGCAACTGGCCCGTGGCGACCAGGCATCGGTCAAGCGCCTGCTGGGCGACCTGGCCGTGAGCAATGACGGCGACATGGCCAAGCTCATGCGGTTGTTTACCCAACATGATGTCCAAGGGCTCGCCGATCTGGCACACCGGATCAAGGGCGGCGCGCGGATTATCAGTGCCGCCGGTTTGATCAGTGCCTGCGAGGCGCTGGAGGCGGCGGCCCAAGGGCTGGATACGGCGGCGCTGACGGCGGCCGTGGATACCTTGCAGCAGTCGATGGAGCACCTGGCGGAACAGTTGGAGGATTACCTGGCGTGAGGCTGGGGGTGTTCTTGGGAAATTTCCTACAAGCGTAGAGACGTTTCCTAGGTCTATGCAGGCCAAGTCGCGAAACAATGAGGCACTTCTTTACAGACGAGTCCCGCCCTCATGACCCTTGCGCTACGTGTCCTGGTACTGGAAGACCATGCTTTCCAGCGCTCCGTTGCCGTCAAAATGCTTGAACACCTGGGCTGTGCCACGGTGTTCGAAGCTGCGGACGGTGCCCAGGCCCTGGCCCTGCTGGACCGCGAAGGCGCGGTGGACATCGCCCTGTGTGACTTGCAGATGGAAGGCATGGACGGGGTCGAGTTCATCCAGCGGGTCGGCGCCAGCGGGCAGGTAGGGTCGATCATCGTCAGCAGCTCGTTGTCGCCCGACTTGCGCCGTGCGGTGCGCCAGATCATCGCGTTGCTGGGGCTGGAGTTCCTCGGGGATGTGGAGAAACCCTTGCAGGCGGGGGCTCTGGAGGCACTGCTAAAAAAGCAGTTGCATGCCCGGCCTATCGCAGCCTGCCCACCGGATGACACACCGGCGTGCGCCACCGAAGCCCAGATGCGCCGGGCGCTGGACGATCAGCAATTGCAGGCATATTACCAACCCAAGTTCGACCTGCGCAGTGGCGCAGTGTGCGGCGTTGAAGTGTTGGCACGCTGGCGGCACCCCACCCGGGGCATCGTTTCACCCGCCGTCTTTTTGCCGGCGCTGGAGCGCTACGGTTTGCTGGATGAGGGCCTGTACCTGCAGATGAACCAGGCCTTGGCGGTGCACGAACAGGCCAGGTGCCAGGGCAGCCTGTTGAATATGGCGTTCAACCTGAGCGCCAGCCAGTTGGCCCATCGCGACCTGGTTGGCAACATCAAGCAGATCCTGCAGGTTCACGGTGTGTCGGGTAGCCATGTCACCTTCGAAATCACCGAAAGCGGTTTGCTCGAAACCCCGAATATCAGCCTGGAAAGCCTGGTGCGCCTGCGGATGATGGGCTGTCGCTTGTCGATCGATGACTTCGGCGCCGGGTTTTCCTCAATGCAGCGCCTGTGCCAGTTGCCCTTCAATGAAATCAAGCTGGATGCGGAGTTTGTGCGCAACCTCAAGCATGAGCCGCGCTGCCTGGCGGTCATCGGCAGCACGTTGGCCTTGGGGGAGGCGTTGGACATGTCAGTGGTGATCGAAGGCATCGAAACGGCCGAGCAACACCGCGCATTGCTGGCGCTGGGCTGCACCCTCGGCCAAGGCTATTGGCACGCACGGCCCATGAGCGGTAGCGATCTGCTGGGTTGGTTGCATCACGCGGCTGCGGCCGTCGGGAGCCGGTCATGATCAACAAGGGCTTGCGCGTGATGATTGCCGACACCCAGCACGACCGGCGCCTGCGCCTGGAGCGTGACTTCAACCACCAGGGCTATTACGCCATTGCGCCAGTGTCGAGCCTGGACGAGCTGACGACCTTGCTCGGCTGCGGCGACCGTGCGTTTGACCTGGTGCTGATCAACGCCAACCTCGGCCTTGAGGTCGGCTTCAATCTCAAGGCGTTTTGCCAGGACCATCCACTGATCCGCCAGGCGCTGATCTACCAAGTACCCGAGTTGTTCGTGACCTTGTCACGTCACACCCAGCGTTCGCCTCAAGAGGCTTAGTTCGGGCGTAAACGCAGTATCTGTGCGCCATCGAACGGGTCAGTCAGGTAGTGTGCCTGTACGCCAAACGTCTCTTGCAAACGCTGCGGCGTCAGCACGTCCAGTGGTTTACCCAGTGCCACCAACCGCCCGTGATCCAGTACCGCCAGCCGATCGCAGGTCAGCGCCTGGTTCAGGTCATGCAGGGCGATCAAGGTGGTGACGGGCAACCCTTGCACACCCTTCAAAATGCCCAGCTGATGCTGGATATCCAGGTGATTGGTCGGCTCATCCAGCAACAGGATCTGCGGCCGTTGCGCCAACGCACGGGCGATGTGCACGCGCTGGCGCTCACCGCCCGAGAGGCTGCGCCAGGCGCGATGGCTCAGGTGGGTGGCGTCGACGTCGTGCAGGGCCTGGTTGACGATGGCGTCGTCCTCCGATGACCACGGGCTCAGCGCCGACAACCACGGTGTGCGGCCCAGCGCCACGGCGTCGAACACGCGGATGGCGTCGTCGGTGTCGGCCTGCTGTTCCACCACCGCCAGTTGTTGCGCGATGGCGCGGCGCGACAGCTTGCCCAGGCGCTGGCCGCCCAGCAGCACTTCGCCGGACGCTGGGGTGCGCAGCCCGGCGAGCAACTTGAGCAAGGTGGATTTGCCGGAGCCGTTCGGCCCGACAATCCCCAGGGTTTCGCCCGGCTGCACGTCCAGATGAATGTCGCTCAGCAACTGCGCCTCGCGCACTTTGAAACCCAATCCTGTGCAGCTCAGCACGGTCATCGCGCATTCCTCCGACCAATGAGGATCAGCGCAAACACCGGCGCACCGACCAGCGCTGTGACCACGCCGACCGGAATCACCTGGCCTTTGATCAAGGTGCGCGACAGCACATCCGCCGCAATCAAGAACAACGCGCCGCCCAACGCACTGGCCGGCAGTAAGCGCGAGTGCCCGGTGCCGAGCAGCAGGCGCACGGCGTGGGGAATCACCAGCCCCACAAAGCCGATAGAGCCGACAATCGACACCATCACCGCCGTCACCAAGGCCGCGCAGCCCACCAGCACGAACTGCACGCGGCGCACCGGAATGCCGAGGGACGCCGCCGAGTCGCTGCCGAAGGTAAACGCATCCAGGGCGCGACGGTGCCACAGGCACACCGCCAAGCCTGCAACCGCCACCGGAACCGCCAGCCACACCGAAGGCCAGCGCACGCCACTGAGGTTACCGAGCAACCAGAACATGATGCCGCGCGCCTGTTCGGAACTGGCGGATTTGGTGATCAGGAACGCGGTGAGCGCATTGAACAGCTGCGACCCGGCAATGCCCGCCAGGATGATCTGGCCGGTGCCGCTGGCCGAACCGCTGGCGCGCGCGAGCAGGATCACCAGCGCAAACGCGGCCATGGCGCCGACAAACGCGCCCGCCGACAACGAGATCAAACCGCCGCCCACACCCATCAACGCCACCAGCACCGCGCCGGTCGAGGCGCCGGCGCTGATGCCCAACAGGTACGGATCGGCCAGCGGGTTGCGCAGCAGCGATTGCAATATCACGCCGCAGGTCGCCAGCCCAGCACCACACGCGGCGGCGACCAGGGTGCGGGTGAGGCGGTAGTTCCACACCACGCCTTCGTCGATGGGGTCGAGCACATAACCGGCCGCCCACAGTTTGTTGGCGAGGACCTGGAGTACCACCTGCGGCGAGATGGCGGTTTCGCCGATGGCCACGCCCGCGAGCACGGCGGCCAGGAGCAGGGCCAGGGCGAGTAGGGTTCGGATCATTTGGACAGGTCGTAGCCGTCGATGGCCGTGGCCAGTTGTTCAAGGCCGTCGAACGTGCGTATGCTGGCCTGCAGCGCCAGCGCGTCGAGGATGATGATGCGGTTGTTTTTCACCGCGTCCATGTTGCGGGTGACCGGGTCGCTGCGCAGGAAGGCGAGTTTCTTTTCATGGTCGTCGGCGGGGTAGCGGCGACGGTCCATGCGCGCGATCACCAGCACGGTCGGGTTGGCCTTGGCGAGGGTTTCCCAGCCGACGGCGGGCCACTCTTCGTCCGACTGCACGACGTTATGCAAACCGAGGGTTTCCAGCATGAATTCAGGAATGCCCTTGTGGCCCGCCACATAGGGGTCGCTGGCCATCTCGGAACTGGAGAACCACACCAAGGCGCTAGCCTGCTTGAGACCTTTGCTTTGCACGGTGGCGACGGATTTGGCCAGGCGCGCCTTGAGTTCGTCGTTCAACTGTTGGCCGCGCGCCTGCACGTCGAAGATCTCGGCGAGTTGGCTGATGCTTTTATAGATCGTCTCTATGCGGAACGGCTCCAGCCGCGTGCCGTCGGCGCCTACCAGGTTGTCCTTGCCTTCGCAGTCGGAGGGCAGCAGGTAGGTGGGAATCTTCAGTTCATGGAATTGCTCGCGGGTGCCGACCACGCCTTGCGGCCCGACTACCCATTCCAGTTCGGCGGCCACCAGCTGCGGGCGCTTTGCGATCACCGCTTCGAAGCTAGGTTCGTTGTTGGCCAGGCGCTCGATGCTGTCGTTCTGCGCTTTGTATTGCGCCAGCACGCTGTTGAACCACAGCGAAGTGCCGACCACTTTGTCGCCCACGCCCAGGGCGTAGAGCATTTCGGTGGCGGCCTGGCCGATGGTCACGCTGCGGGCCGGGGCTTGCTGGAAGGTTAGGGTGCTGCCGCAGTTTTCCACGGTCAACGGGTAGTGGGTGGGCACGGCTTGGGCCAGGGCACAGAACCCCAGGCCGGTAAGCAGGGCGGTAACGCGTGGCAACATGGGGCTATCTCCGAGTGAAGCGTGCGTGCCGTTCGGAAATACACCCTTGAACGCTGCGAGAGAGGCAGGCAAGAATGTCCTTCCCGGACACCCCGCCGGTTGGTCATTGAGCATGAGCCGGCAGGTCTCCTGACTGATGCGTCGTCGCCAGGCTCCGGCCTTCCCGGACAAGGTCCAGTGGCATCATGGAGCAGGCTCAGCACCTACAGTTGCGGGGGCAGTTCCGATTGACGCGGGTGTACCGCGCTTCGGATTCCCTATTAGTCCCGTTTGGGAACCGGCGCGGTATGGTAGTCGATCGCGCGGTTGAACGGGAGGTCGTGAACTCAACGGTAGCTCTCTGGCGGTGAGGCTCCTATGATGCTCAGCCCATGGATCGCTTTATCACAAGGAATACACCGTGAAATCATTTGTCGCGCTCGTCCTTATCGCCACCCTGGCCGGTTGTGCCACTCAGGGTAAATCTGAAAAGCAGATTCTCGACGAGGCCTCCACCGCCTATGTCAAGTCGATGCCCGCGGACTCAGACAAACTGCGCTTGCACACGATGAGCATCCCTAAAAGTGGGATGTTCGGCGACACCCTGGCGATTTCCCTGGCCGGTGACCAAAACGCTGCCAGCCTCAGGAGCGAATTGCTGAATACCAAGCGCTTGGGCGATGTGTTCTTCTTGATCATGGGGGCCGGCACGCCGGTCGACGTGGCCGTGATCGGCAAAGCCGTCGAAGGGCAGGACTTGAAGGGTTTGCAGATCTACTACTCGGGCACCGACGCACAGAAAGATCAGGTGCGTGCGGCGGTTGAGAAGTCGCAGGCGCAGTTTCATTACATCAATGCGCAGTGAGGGGGCGGCCAAAGGGCGCAGGTATCTACACCACGCTGGGTATGGCGCTGGCGGCTTGACGGTCGGCTGCAATCTTACTGTTACTCCCGCGATCCAGAATGTGGGAGCTGGCTTGCCTGCGAAGGCGGCCTGACAGCTGGCCTGGATGCTGGATCAGACCGGGGACATATCCGTTATTTAGGTAACGGCTGCTATGGGTTCCGCTCTTACAGCGGGTCACTTTTGAAAAGCCGGAATGCCGGCCCAGCCAAAAGTAACCAAAAGGCTCTTGCCCCAACACTCGGCACCTCGCCTAGGCTCGGTGTGCCCGAACGCAGGCTTGAATCCGTGGGCCGCCGCGATGGGCCATCCTTGGCCCAGCGCGGCTAACCCGGCGTCCTGCCGGGTTACCCACGGATTCAAGCCTGCGTTCGGCCAGCGTGTTTGACGGGGCGCCTGAGATCAAAAGCCAGATCAAGAGCAAGAGCAAGAGCGGCTCGCTTCGCATCGTGGATGGCGTGTGACGCAGTTCAACATGTAAAGCGTCCGTCATAGGCGAATGTCTTCAGGCCCCTGTATCAGCGCTTCAATCCGCGTGCCGGTGGCGCGCTCTTCGTTGCTGAAGCCGTCGTAGTCGGCCAGGTTGCCGAAGCGTAGCCCGGTCAGGCGCTCTATCTGGATCACACTACGCTGGTAGGTCCTGAGCTGGCCGAACACCAGGTCGAGCTGGCCCAGTTCGCGGCTCTGGTCAATCATGTAGGCACTCGCGCTAGGCTTGCCGTTGTCGCTGAGGTAGGCGACCACTTTCCAGAACGCCTTGGGGATCTGCACGCCTCGGTACACTCGGTCGTCGTCGGCGAACACCGGGCCGGTAAACACGGTGGCGCGGGCTTTCCAGCGTTGGGTGTTATCGAGGATGTAGTCTTCGAGCTCCAGCCAGGTCTTCTGGTTGAACCCGCTCATCTGCGGCGAGCAGTTGGTGAAATGGAAGGTGTCGAGGTTGGCGGTTTGCGCCTCGTCGCCCCAGTTGGGGTCTTGTCGGCGGACCAGGTGGCCGCGATCCAGGCCATTGCTGGCATACAGCGCTTCGCCCACCTGCGCATCGATGGGCAAGCGGCCGTCATAGGCCCAGGCGTCGTTGCTGCGAATGATATCCACGTGCTGACCACCATCGATGTTGACGCCCACATACAGCGCAAGCCGCTTGGCGCGCGACATCGTGATCGAGAAGTGCGTGTAGTCCAGGCGCTTCTGTGCATCCTCCGCCAAGGCCTCTTCCACCGTGGGCCAGGGCACCCCGAAGCTGCCGAGAAAGTCCTCGGCGTAGCCGCGCCGGCCCTTCAAGTCTTTGGCGGGGGTGACGCGTGGCGTCGCCGCCCGTGCCTCCAGCAACGTGGGGCTCGGTGCGATCAACGGGCGCAGGTCAGCGAGCCTGGGCCGGTATGCAAGGTCGATTTTGGCTTTACGTGCTGGCATCGGTCAGTCCTCCTTGGATAAACACGACTGCAACATAGGTTAATGACAATTGATGACACGCGTTAACCCCTGGGGACTATCCTGAATCGATGACCCGGACGTTGTCACCTGCCAGATGGAGCCAGTCCATGTGTGTTCGTCAGCCGCATCGCCATCCGATTTTCTGCCTGATCCCGCCCTATATGCTCGACCAGATCGCGCGCAACGGTGATAAAGCGCAACGGGAGGTCGCCTTGCGTACCCGCGCCAAGGACACGACGTTTCGCTCGTTGCGCATGGTCGCCGAACCTGCCAAGGGGCCGGCGCACATGGCCCTGGCCATGGGCGCCGATAAGCGCCGCTCGATCTACAGCGCCGAGGGCACCGACAGCCTGCCGGGCACGCTGGTGCGTGGTGAGGGGCAACCCGCCAGCGGGGATGCCGCGGTGGACGAAGCCTACGAGGGCTTGGGCGCCACCTTCGATTTTTTCGACCAGGTCTTCGATCGCAACTCCATCGACGACGCCGGTATGGCGCTGGACGCCACGGTGCATTTTGGCCAGAACTACAACAATGCCTTCTGGAACTCGACCCAGATGGTGTTTGGCGATGGGGATGCGCAGTTGTTCAACCGCTTCACGGTGGCCCTTGACGTGATTGGCCATGAGTTGGCCCATGGCGTCACCGAAGACGAGGCCAAGCTGATGTATTTCAATCAGTCCGGAGCGTTGAACGAGTCGCTGTCGGATGTGTTCGGCTCGCTCATCAAGCAATATGCCTTGAAGCAAAGCGCGCAAGACGCTGATTGGCTGATCGGCAAAGGACTGTTTACCAAAAAGATCAAAGGCACCGCCCTGCGCTCGATGAAAGCCCCCGGCACGGCGTTTGACGACAAACTGCTGGGCAAGGACCCTCAGCCGGGGCACATGGATGATTTTGTGCACACCTACGAGGACAATGGCGGGGTGCATATCAATTCCGGTATTCCCAACCATGCGTTCTATCAGGTGGCGACCAAGCTCGGCGGGTTCGCCTGGGAGCGTGCCGGGCGTATCTGGTATGACGCGCTGCGGGATGCGCGGCTGCGGCCCAACTCGGGGTTCCTGCGCTTTGCGCGCATCACTTACGATGTGACAGGCCGACTCTACGGCGCGAACACGGATGAACAGAAGGCGGTCAAGGACGGTTGGAAGGCGGTCGGCATTTCTGTCTGACGTGAGGAACAACCATGCAAATTTCGATCAAGGAAAACGGCGGCCCCGGTTTTTTTCCGGGCTTGGCCAAGCCACAGACGGTGGAGTTGGACGCGCTGCCGGAGCAAGACCAGCAGGAACTGCGGCGGCTTGTCGAGGCGTGCGATTTCTTTCAATTGCCGCAAAGCCATGCACCTGCGCGCGGTAATCCGGGCCAGGTGCATTACACCCTGACGGTGAAGGAAGACGAGCGCGAGCACACCGTTTGCGTGCTCGCGCCGGTCAAATCGCAGGCGCTGGACGGGTTGGTGCAGTGCGTGCGTCGGCATATCCGTTGCTGAGGTTCAGGTGGGAGCGTTCACCCTGGCTGCCAGCGACGCACCGAGGCTGTAGAGCAACCCGCCGGCGATAACGAACAGCGCGAGCATGTAGAACATGGTGTGGGCGGGGTGTGTCGCCAAGACCATCCCGCACAGCACCGGGCCCAGGGCCGCGCCAACGTTGCCCAGGTTTTGCGCAGCGTAGTACATGCCCCGCAGATGATCGGGGGCGATGATGTCGATGAACATGTACTCGGCAGGGAACACGATGATCTCTCCCAGCGTGAAGACCGTCATGGATACCACCCAGAACATCAGCGAGGTGGACAAGCCGAACCCCGCCAGGCCGACGATAAACATGCCCAACCCACCTGCGAGCCACAGATTCAAGTGCTGATGGGTGATTCGCTTGCCGATCACGTATTGCAGGCTGATCACCATCAGCGCGTTGGTGGCCACCACGCTGCTGATTATCCGGTAGGCCATTTCGGGTGTCGTGGTGACGATCAGATATTGCGAGAGGTAAGCGGTGAATTGGCCGAACACCACGGCACTGAGTGCACCACCCAGGGTAAAACACACCAGCCGGTAATCACTGAGCAGCACCTTGCCGACCGCCAGGAATGGCGCGCCGGGCTGGCTCGTGTCCACGGGCATTGCATGCTTGTCACCCCACACGGCGTAAACGATGAAAAAACCGGCGCCCAGTATCGCCGACGCCAGGAAGGGCAGGCTGATGGCGAGCGCGGCCAGTCCCGCACCGAGAAAAGGGCCGACGGCGTAGCCGATGTTGGTCAGGGTGTATTTGATCGAAAATGCTTCACTGCGCGCATCGACGGGCAGTAGCCGGCCAAATCCTGATTTGACCGCGATATCAATGACGGCGTACGCCAGGTTGATCGCGACCAGGCAGGCGTAGAACACCCACAGGTCCCGTGCGGCAAACGCTGCCAGAAACCCGCAAGTGAACACCGCGCAGCAGCCCAGGATCAAGCGGTAACCTGGCTGGCTGTCCACCAGGAAACCGCCGTACAGGCTCAACAATGAGCCGAGGATCAGCGAACTGCCGATCACCAGGCCGATGTCGGCGACGCCCAATTGGAACTGGCTCGACAGGTAGATCACCAGATAGGGCAAGGTGATGGCCCTGGCGAGGGTCAACCCCAGTGACGCACTCAGAAGCAGGTTGACGGTCAAGGGGTAGTTTTTCAGCGTGGTCAGCATCCGAGCCTCAGTACCGGGTTCATTGACCCTAGCTTACTGTTGAGTTGAATTCTGATTTAGGATGTTAATTACCAGCTTGGCTGACCTGAATTCACAAATGCGGGGCGTGCATGTTTTCTTCCGAACGCTTGAAAGGGATTGATGTGTTTGTGTGTGTTGCGGACTACGGCAGCTTTACCGCCGCTGCCGAGAAAATGAGCCTGACTGCCTCGGCCATCAGCAAAAGCATCGCGCGGCTCGAAACGCGGCTGGGCGCTCGACTGTTCCTGCGCACAACGCGGCGCTTGTCTCTCACCGAGGCCGGCGTGGCGTTTTACCGTACCTGTACGGGGGTGCTGGCTGACCTGGAGGAGGCCGAGCTGTCGCTGCGCGCGGAGCAAAGCGAGCCGCGTGGACGTGTGCGCATTGATCTGCCCAATGTGTTTGGGCGCGTGCGGGTGTTGCCGGTGCTGCTGCCTTTGCTGCAGGCTTTTCCGTCCTTGGTGCCGCACATTTCCTTCAGCGACGGGTTAGTGGACCCGTTCAAGGAGGGTGTGGATCTGGTGGTGCGTGTCGGTGAAGCGCAGGGCTGGCCAGAAACGATCGAACAGCGTGTGCTCGCGCACGAATGGCATACGTTGTGTGCCTCGCCGGATTACTTGGCGAACCATGGCACCCCGACGTGCGAGCGTGAGCTTGAACGGCATCAGTGCCTCGCCTACGGCTGGGTGGACGGTCGCGTCAGCCCCTGGAACTTCGCCGGTGAACAGGGCACTGCACGGCGTTGGCAGATGGCGCCGCACCTGGTGATCGGCAATGGCGATGGCTTGATGCAGGCAGCGTTGGCCGGTTGCGGGATCGTGCAACTGCCGTCGTGGGTGGTCCGGCCATCGCTGGAGGAAGGCAAGCTGGTTGAGGTGCTGCCGCAGCTGGCCACCGAGGGAGCCGCGATCAGGCTGGCCTGGGTCAGGAATCGCCAGGCGTTGCCCAAGGTCAGTGTGGTGCTGGAAGCCTTGGTGGCGGGGCTGGGGGGGCGATAGCCACGACCCGTGCCCGCGCCACCCCTGCGTTTTACTTGCGGTCCAGCCACACCGTCTGCGCGTTGCAGAACTCCCGCACGCCAAAGTGCGACAGCTCGCGGCCGAAACCACTCTTTTTCACCCCACCAAACGCCACCCGAGGGTCGGAAACGCTGAAGGCGTTGACGAAGATGCCGCCGGTTTCCAGCTGGTTGGCGATGTCGCGCGCCTTGGCCGGGTCGGTGGTGAAGATGCTCGCCGTGAGGCCGAACTCGCTGTCATTCGCCAGGGCCACAGCGTGGTCGGCGTCGCGTGCGGTGATGATCGAGGCGACAGGGCCGAACAGTTCCTGTTTGAACGAGGTCATCTGGTCGGTGACGCCCGCCAGTACGGTCGGCTCGTAGTAGTTACCGGCGCCGGGCACTTTATTGCCGCCCAGCAACAGCGTCGCGCCTTCTTCCAGGGTGGCCTGGACCTGGCCGTGCAACTCGTCGCGCAGGTCGAAGCGCGCCATCGGGCCGATGTAGGTGGTGGCTGACGTCGGGTCGCCCATCACCAGGGCACGGCTGGCCTCGAGGAATTTGGCGGTGAAGGCTTGCGCTACACCTTCCTCGATGATCAGGCGCTTGGCGGCGGCGCAGACTTGGCCGCTGTTCTGGAAGCGCCCGATCAGCGCGGCTTGCACGGCGGCGTCGAGGTCGGCGTCGTTGAGCACGATGAACGGGTCCGAGCCGCCCAACTCCAGCACGCATTTTTTCAGCGCCGCGCCAGCCTGGGAGCCGATGGCGATGCCGGCACGCACGCTGCCGGTGAGGGTGACGGCGGCGATGCGCGGGTCGGCGATGGCTTTGGACACGCCGTCGTTGGTCACGTTGACCACTTCAAACAGGCCATCGGCGAAACCGGCCTTCTGGAACGCCAGTTGGATCAGATAGGCGCTGCCCATTACGTTCGGCGCATGCTTGAGCACGTAGGTATTGCCGGCCAACATCGTCGGCACTGCGCCGCGCAGCACTTGCCATACCGGGAAGTTCCACGGCATCACGGCGAAGATCGGGCCCAGCGGGCGGTATTCGATCTGGGCGCTGCCGTTGTCCACCAGCGTCGGCTCCGGGGCGAGCATGGCCGGGCCGTGGGCGGCGTACCATTCGCTGAGTTGCGCGCATTTTTCGATTTCGGCACGGGCCTGGGCGATGGGTTTGCCCATTTCCAGGGTGATCATCTGCGCCATGTCTTCGGCTTGTTCGCGCAGGGCAGAAGCCAAACTCAACAGCAGTTCGGCGCGCTGGCTGACGGGTTGGCGGCGCCAGGTGCGGAAGGCGAGGGTGGAGCGGTCGAGGGCGGCGTCCAGTTGCTGCGCGGTTTCATACGGATAGCTGCCGACCGTTTCGCCGTTGGCCGGGTTGATCGAGAGGGCGTGGGTAGTCGCGTTCATGGCACCGTCCTGCTGAGTGAATTAAGTGGGGTTCAGCGTACGGGGCTATCTCTTTTCTGGAAACTGAATAATATTAAGCAATACGTTCACGATTGGAGAATGATGTGGATCTGGTGCAGCTGGAAATCTTCAAGGCCGTTGCCGAGCAAGGCAGTATCAGTGCCGCCGCGCAGTTGATTCATCGGGTGCCGTCGAATCTGACCACGCGCATCAAGCAACTGGAGCAGGACTTGGGTGTGGAGCTGTTCATCCGCGAGAAAAGCCGCCTGCGCCTGTCACCGGCTGGATGGAATTTCCTCGGTTATGCGCGGCGCATCCTCGACCTGGTACAGGAAGCCCGCGCAACCGTGGCGGGGGAGGAGCCCCAAGGCGCGTTTGCCCTGGGGTCGCTGGAAAGCACGGCGGCGGTGCGGATCCCGGCGTTGCTGGCGGCGTACAACCAGAAACACACCAAGGTCGAGCTGGACCTGAGTACCGGGCCTTCGGGCACCATGATCGAAGGCGTGTTGTCCGGGCGGCTGACGGCGGCATTCGTCGACGGCCCGCTGTTGCACGCGACCCTGGAAGGCGTGGCGGTGTTCGAGGAAGAGATGGTGGTGATTGCGCCGCTGCATCATGCGCCGATCACCCGTGGGCAGGACGTGAACGGGGAGAGCATCTACACCTTTCGCTCCAACTGCTCCTACCGACATCACCTGGAACGCTGGTTTGCACAGGACGGCGCGGTGCCGGGCAAGATCTTCGAGATCGAGTCCTACCATGGCATGCTCGCCTGCGTCAGCGCCGGCGCGGGCCTGGCGCTGATGCCACGCAGCATGCTCGACAGCATGCCGGGGTCGACGGCGGTGAGTGTGTGGCCGCTGACGGACAACTTCCGGATCCTGCACACCTGGCTGATCTGGCGGCGGGGGACGGTGTCGCAGAGTTTGAACAGTTTTGTGAAGTTGTTGGAGGAGCAGGGGGCGATTCGTGCGGCTTAGCCGCCCAATTGCAGGGTGCCCATCGCCAGCTTCGCCATCAGTGCGGTCGCACCCAATTGCACCAGCCACAGTGCCAGGCCGCCGAGGAACACACCCAGCGCCACTTGCAGCACCAGGCTTTTCTGGCGCTTGGGTTGCGGTGCGCGTGGGGCGTAGTCATGCAGTTCGTCGCGGTCGGCGCGCAGGTCCAGGTCGTCGTTTCTCATAGCATTCTCACAGCAAAGGGGCGGTCAAGGTTCAGTCTAGGGGCTGGAGACGAAAAAGGGGAAGCCATCGGCTTCCCCTTCTGGTGCAACAGCTGCAGGTTTACAGCACCTGAACGATTGCCTTTGTGACTGCATCAATGTTCGACTGGTTCAACGCCGCTACACAGATACGGCCAGTGTCGAGGGCGTAGATGCCGAACTCGCTGCGCAGACGGGTGACTTGCTCAACGGTCAGGCCGGAGTAGGAGAACATCCCGCGCTGGCGGCCGACGAAGCTGAAGTCGTGGCCCGGAGCAGCCTTGGCCAGCTCACTCACCATCTGCTCGCGCATGCCACGGATGCGCAGGCGCATTTCGGCCAGTTCGGCTTCCCACTGGGCGCGCAGCTCAGGGTTGTTCAGTACCGCTGCAACGATCGCCGCGCCGTGGGTTGGCGGGTTGGAGTAGTTGGTGCGGATCACGCGTTTGACCTGGGACAGGATGCGCGCGCTTTCTTCCTTGGAGTCGCCGACGATGGACAGTGCGCCCACACGTTCGCCGTACAGGGAGAACGACTTGGAGAACGAGCTGGACACAAAGAAGGTCAGGCCCGATTCAGCGAACAGGCGCACGGCGGCGGCGTCTTCGTGGATGCCGTCGCCAAAGCCCTGGTAGGCCATGTCGAGGAACGGCACCAGGTTCTTGGCCTTGATCACGTCCAGCACGTTCTGCCAGTCGGCCGGGCTCAGGTCGACGCCGGTCGGGTTGTGGCAGCAGGCGTGCAGCACCACGATGGACTGCGGCGGCAGGGCGTTGAGGTCTTCGAGCAGGCCGGCACGGTTCACATCGTGGGTGGCGGCGTCGTAGTAACGGTAGTTTTGCACCGGGAAACCGGCAGTTTCGAACAGGGCGCGGTGGTTTTCCCAGCTCGGGTCGCTGATGGCGACGACGGCGTTTGGCAGCAGCTGCTTGAGGAAGTCAGCACCCAGCTTCAGCGCGCCAGTGCCGCCTACCGCTTGCACGGTGGTGACGCGGCCGGCGTTCAGCAGCGGCGACTCAGCGCCGAACAGCAGGGTTTGCACGGCCTTGTCGTAGGCCGCGATGCCGTCGATTGGCAAGTAGCCACGGGCGGCGTGTTGCGCCACGCGAATGGCTTCCGCTTCGGCAACGGCACGCAAGAGTGGAATCTTCCCCTCCTCGTTGCAGTAAACGCCCACGCCAAGGTTGACCTTGGTGGTTCGTGTATCGGCGTTGAATGCTTCGTTGAGGCCCAGGATTGGATCGCGTGGTGCCATTTCGACAGCGGAGAACAGGCTCATTTTTGCGGCAGCTCTATGGGGGGTAGGAGGGACGTGTCGCGCTCCAGCCGAATGCACTAGAGCGGTGCACAAACGGGGAGTTAGTATAGAGACCATCACCGCCTGAGGCGACAGCCGAAACGGCTTTTCGGCCAAGTTTTTCGGTTTATTTGCTGACCGTTAGTCTTATTGCAACATTGATCGGTAAAGGCGTGTAGGACGATTGCCTTGAAACCCGTCACATTCGCCACCACTTCTACAGCTATCATGGTTTTTTCCTGCAACCTGCGATGATTATTCGCGGGTTGCTGAGCTATTTCGTCCCTGGCGGTTTTGAGTCTGGGGTGACTTCACGAGGTACGTTATGTCGGATTTCCAGCTCGTCACCCGCTTTGAACCCGCCGGCGATCAACCGGAAGCCATTCGTCAGATGGTCGAAGGCATCGAAGCCGGGCTGGCGCATCAGACCCTGCTCGGGGTGACCGGGTCGGGCAAGACCTTCAGCATCGCCAACGTCATTGCGCAGATCAACCGGCCCACCCTGGTGCTGGCGCCGAACAAGACCCTGGCGGCGCAGCTCTACGGCGAGTTCAAGGCGTTCTTCCCGAACAACGCGGTGGAGTACTTCGTTTCCTACTACGACTACTACCAGCCCGAAGCCTACGTGCCGTCCTCCGATACCTTTATCGAGAAGGATGCGTCGATCAACGACCACATCGAGCAGATGCGGCTGTCGGCGACCAAGGCCTTGCTGGAGCGCAAGGACGCGATCATCGTCACCACCGTGTCGTGCATCTACGGTCTGGGCAGCCCGGAAACCTATCTGAAGATGGTGCTGCACGTCGATCGCGGCGACAAACTCGACCAACGCGAGCTGTTACGCCGCCTGACCAGCCTGCAATACACCCGCAATGACATGGACTTTGCCCGTGCCACCTTCCGCGTGCGCGGCGATGTGATCGACATCTACCCGGCGGAATCCGACCTGGAAGCGATCCGCATCGAGCTGTTCGACGATGAAGTCGAGAGCCTGTCGGCCTTCGACCCGTTGACCGGCGAGGTGATCCGCAAGCTACCGCGCTTCACCTTCTATCCGAAAAGCCACTACGTGACCCCGCGTGAGACTCTGATGGGCGCCATTGAGGGCATCAAAGTCGAGTTGGCCGAGCGCCTGGAGTACCTGCGTTCCAATAACAAGCTGGTGGAAGCCCAGCGCCTGGAGCAGCGTACCCGCTTCGACCTGGAGATGATCCTGGAGCTGGGCTACTGCAACGGCATCGAAAACTACTCGCGCTACCTGTCGGGCCGTGAATCCGGCGCGCCGCCGCCGACGCTTTACGATTACTTGCCGCCTGACGCGCTGCTGGTGATCGACGAGTCCCACGTCAGCGTGCCGCAAGTGGGCGCGATGTATAAGGGCGACCGTTCGCGTAAAGAAACCCTGGTGGAGTACGGTTTCCGCCTGCCGTCGGCGCTGGATAACCGGCCGATGCGCTTTGATGAGTGGGAGTCCATCAGCCCGCAGACTATCTTTGTGTCCGCCACGCCGGGCAACTATGAGGCCGAGCATGCCGGCCGCGTGATCGAGCAACTGGTGCGGCCGACTGGTTTGGTCGACCCGGAAATCGAGATCCGCCCGGCGCTGACCCAAGTCGACGACCTGCTCTCGGAAATCACCAAGCGCGTGGCCCTGGAAGAGCGGGTGCTGGTCACCACGCTGACCAAGCGCATGTCCGAAGACTTGACCGACTACCTGGCCGACCACGGCGTGCGCGTGCGCTATCTGCACTCGGACATCGACACCGTGGAACGCGTGGAGATCATCCGCGACCTGCGCCTGGGCACCTTTGATGTGCTGGTGGGCATCAACCTGCTGCGTGAAGGCCTGGACATGCCGGAAGTGTCGCTGGTGGCGATCCTCGATGCGGACAAAGAGGGCTTTTTGCGCTCTGAACGCTCGTTGATCCAGACCATCGGGCGTGCGGCACGGAACCTCAATGGCCGGGCGATTCTCTACGCGGACCGCATTACCGGTTCCATGGAGCGGGCGATTGGTGAGACGCAGCGCCGCCGCGACAAGCAGATCGCCTTCAACCTGGAAAACGGCATCACGCCCAAGGGCGTGTTCAAGGACGTTGCCGACATCATGGAAGGCGCCACCGTGCCGGGCTCGCGCAGCAAGAAGCGCAAAGGCATGGCCAAGGCCGCTGAGGAAAGCGCCAAGTACGAGAACGAATTGCGCTCGCCGAGTGAGATCACCAAGCGCATCCGCCAGTTGGAAGAGAAGATGTACCAGTTGGCGCGGGACCTGGAGTTCGAGGCGGCGGCGCAGACGCGGGACGAGATTGGCAAGTTGCGGGAGCGGTTGTTGGCTGTGTGATTTGCGGTGACTGGCCTGACGCCTTCGCGAGCAAGCCCGCTCCCACACTTCACCGCATTCTCATGTTGGAAATCGGTTGAATGTGGGAGCGGGCTTGCTCGCGAATGCAGGCACCTCGGTCTGCCAGAATCACCCAAGCTGGTGTTACCATTCGCCCCTTGTTTCAATTTCAGTTTTATCGCCCATTCGAGACCTGCCATGACCACCGTCCGCACGCGCATCGCGCCATCGCCCACTGGGGATCCCCACGTCGGTACTGCTTACATCGCCTTGTTCAACTACTGCTTTGCCAAGCAGCACGGCGGTGAATTCATCCTGCGGATCGAAGACACCGATCAACTGCGTTCCACCCGCGAGTCGGAGCAGCAGATTTTCGATGCCCTGCGCTGGTTGGGCATTACCTGGGCGGAAGGCCCGGATGTTGGCGGCCCGCACGGCCCGTATCGCCAGAGCGAGCGCAGCGACATCTACAAGCAGTACACCCAGCAACTGGTCGACATGGGCCATGCGTTCCCGTGCTTCTGCACCGCAGAAGAATTGGACCAGATGCGTGCCGAGCAACAGGCCCGTGGCGAAACTCCACGCTACGATGGCCGCGCGCTGCTGCTGTCGAAAGAAGAAGTGGCCCAGCGCCTGGCGGCCGGTGAGCCCCACGTGATCCGCATGAAAGTACCGAGCGAAGGCGTGTGCGTGGTGCCGGACATGCTGCGCGGTGACGTCGAGATCCCGTGGGACCGCATGGACATGCAGGTGCTGATGAAGACCGACGGCCTGCCGACGTACTTCCTGGCCAACGTGGTCGACGACCACCTGATGGGCATCACCCACGTGCTGCGCGGCGAAGAGTGGTTGCCATCGGCGCCGAAACTGATCCTGCTCTACGAGTACTTTGGCTGGGAACAGCCGCAGCTGTGCTACATGCCGCTGCTGCGTAACCCGGACAAGAGCAAGCTGTCCAAGCGCAAGAACCCGACCTCGGTGACCTTCTACGAGCGCATGGGCTTCATGCCGGAAGCGATGCTCAACTACCTGGGCCGCATGGGCTGGTCGATGCCGGACGAGCGCGAGAAGTTCTCGTTGCAGGAAATGGTCGACAATTTTGATCTGTCCCGCGTGTCCCTGGGCGGGCCGATCTTCGATATCGAGAAGCTGTCGTGGCTCAATGGCCAGTGGCTGCGTGACCTGCCGGTGGAAGAATTCGCCAGCCGTGTGCAGCAGTGGGCGTTGAACCCCGAATACATGATGAAGATCGCGCCGCTGGTGCAGGGCAGGGTGGAGACCTTCAGCCAGGTCGCACCGTTGGCCAGTTTCTTCTTTGCCGGGGGCGTGAATCCGGATCCCAAGCTGTTCGAGTCGAAGAAACTCTCCGGCGATCAGGTTCGCCAATTGATGCAGTTGATCCTGTGGAAGCTGGAAAGCCTGCGCCAGTGGGAGAAAGATGCGATCACCGCGACGATCCAGGCGGTGGTGGAATCCCTGGAACTGAAATTGCGCGATGCCATGCCGTTGATGTTTGCCGCGATCACCGGGCAGGCCAGTTCGGTGTCGGTGCTGGATGCGATGGAAATCCTCGGCCCGGACCTGACCCGTTTCCGCCTGCGCCAAGCCCTTGATTTGCTTGGTGGTGTGTCGAAGAAAGAAAACAAAGAGTGGGAAAAGCTGCTGGGCGCTATCGCTTAAGCACGCGGTTGAAACGGCGAAACCCCGGTTTTCCGGGGTTTCGACGGTAAGTGATTGTTATCCCGGCAAAAAATTTTGGAAAATGTTGAAAATAAATTTGACACACTTCCAAAGCGCCATTAAGATTCGCCCCGTCCTCACCGATGAGGGGCTATAGCTCAGCTGGGAGAGCGCTTGCATGGCATGCAAGAGGTCAACGGTTCGATCCCGTTTAGCTCCACCAATTTACAGGTTCAAGGTCTGGCCACACCGTCCTTGAATCGATCAGTTCTCAGCGCTGATCAGTTGTACAGAAGGTTTTGTCCCCTTCGTCTAGTGGCCTAGGACACCGCCCTTTCACGGCGGTAACAGGGGTTCGAGTCCCCTAGGGGACGCCAGTTTCAACAAGCAGTTCGCAAGGCCTGCTGCGTCGCGAGACGAAAAATCCGGGGCTATAGCTCAGCTGGGAGAGCGCTTGCATGGCATGCAAGAGGTCAACGGTTCGATCCCGTTTAGCTCCACCAATTTACAGTTCCAAGGTTCCGGCCACACCGTCCTTGGATCGATCAGTCTCAGCCTGATCAGTGTACAGAAGGTTTGTGTCCCCTTCGTCTAGTGGCCTAGGACACCGCCCTTTCACGGCGGTAACAGGGGTTCGAGTCCCCTAGGGGACGCCACGATTACCCGCTTTGCGGGATTTTTAAGGGTCATTCAATTATTGAATGGCCCTTTTGTTTGTCTGGCGTTTGGCCAAATCTTTCCTCCATGCCCTTCTTCTCTTCTGACCAGCGGTCATGCCTGTGGCTTGTCAAATATTATTATGGTAATAATATTCAACCCATGAACATCGGAGGCAATGATGAGCGATAAAAAAGCGCAAACCCGCGAACGCATTCTGCAGGCCGCCAGCGCCGCGTTGATCCAGCGCGGCCCGGCCGAACCGAGTGTGGGTGAAGTCATGGGCGCGGCGGGGCTGACCGTCGGTGGTTTCTACGCGCACTTCGAAAGCAAGGACGCACTGATGCTGGAGGCCTTCACTCAGTTGCTGGCCAAGCGTCGTGCGTCGATTGATGACATGGACGCCCAGTTGACCGGGGAGGAGCGCAGAAGCCTGGTGGCGGCGTTCTATCTGTCGCGCAAGCACCGTGACTCTACCGCCCAGGCCTGCCCGATCCCGGCGACCGTCGGTGAGATGAGTCGTCTGCCGGATGAATTCCGCCAGGCGCTGAACGAGCACTGCGAGCTGATGGCTGCGCAACTCGCCGCCAGCCCTGAAGACACCGACAAAGCCCTGGCGGACATGGCGCTGATGATCGGTGGCCTGGCCTTGGCCCGCGCCTTGGGGCCGGGCGAGTTGTCTGACCGTGTGCTGCGCGCCGCCAAGTCGGCCGTGCGCTAGAAGAGGGCTGTCATGATGGGCACGTTAACCTGGATTCGTCGCTTCAACGGCACCCTGGGGCACCTGGCACCGCAAACGGTGGCCAACAAGATGCGCCGGGCCTTCATGACCCCCCGAGACCTGCCGCCGCGTGACTGGGAGCTGCCGCTGTTGGCGCAATCGGAGCGCATCACCTTGCGCTTCGGTCTGTCCGCCTTGCGCTGGGGCCAGGGGCCTGCGGTGTTGTTGATGCACGGTTGGGAAGGGCGGCCCACTCAATTCGCCAGCCTGATCACGGCATTGGTCGACAACGGTTACTCCGTGATTGCTCTCGACGGTCCCGCCCATGGCCGTTCGCCAGGGCGTGAAGCCCATGTGCTGCTGTTCGCCCGCGCCATGCTCGAAGCCGCTGCCGAGTTGCCGCCGCTGCATGCGGTGATCGGTCATTCCATGGGCGGCGCCAGTGCGATGCTGGCGGTGCAGTTGGGCTTGCGCACTGAGGCGTTGGTGAGCATCGCCGCACCGTCTCGCTTTCTGGATGTGCTGCGGGGCTTCACCCAGATGGTCGGTTTGCCGGCGCGGGCGCGTTCGGCGTTCATCCAAGAGGTTGAGCAAACCTTTGGCATGCCGCTCAAGCATCTGGATGTGGCCCATTACCAAATGAATATTCCTGGCCTGATCGTGCACGCCGAAGACGATACGTTCGTCCCGGTCAAAGCCTCTCACGCTATTCACGAAGCCTGGTTCGACAGCCGCCTGCTGCGCCTGGAGCAGGGCGGTCACCAGAAAGTGCTGGCCGATCCGCGTGTGATCGACGCTGTGCTGGCGCTGCTGGCCGGCCGTCGTCTACAGGCGCGGCAAACGGCCTGATACACTGCCCCGGATACGTTAATCGACCGGGAGCAAGGCATGGGCTGGGATTTGGCAACGCCGTTTATCATCGATCTGCAGGTGACCCCTGAAGACATCGACGGCCTGGGGCACGCCAACAACGCGGTGTATGTGTCCTGGCTGGAGCGCTGCGCCTGGCGTCATTCCCAGCGTTTGGGCCTGGACCTTACCGAGTACCGCCGCCTGGACCGCGCCATGGCAGTGGTGCGCCATGAGATCGACTACCTGGCCGCCGGCTACGAAGGCGACGAGCTGCAACTGGCCACCTGGATCGTCGACTGGGACCAGCGCCTGAAGATGACCCGGCGTTTCCAGCTGGTTCGCCCGCGTGACGGCGTGACCCTGCTGCGTGCGCAAACCACCTTTGTCTGCATCGAACTCTCCACCGGCAAGCCCAAGCGCATGCCCGCAGAATTTCTCGACGGTTATGGCCCCGCCCTGACAGGGGGTTAACGGTTGCTGTGGGAAACCCAGTAAACTGCGCCACGATTTTTGTTGAGTGTTTTCCATGCAAATTGCTTTGGCGCCCATGGAGGGGTTGGTCGACAACATCCTGCGGGACGTTCTCACCCGTGTCGGCGGTATTGACTGGTGCGTGACCGAGTTCATCCGCGTCAACGACCGCCTGCTTACCCCCGCGTATTTCCATAAACTCGCCCCGGAACTGCTGCACGGCGCCCATACCGCCGCCGGTGTGCCGCTGCGCGTGCAATTGCTCGGCTCCGACCCGGTGTGCCTGGCGGAAAACGCCGCCTTGGCGTGTGAGCTGGGCTCGCAGGTCATCGACCTGAATTTCGGCTGCCCGGCCAAGACCGTCAACAAGTCCCGTGGCGGGGCAGTGCTGCTCAAGGAGCCGGAGCTGCTCAACCAGATCGTCGAACACGTGCGCCGCGCCGTACCGGCGCACATTCCAGTCACCGCCAAGATGCGCCTGGGTTTCGACAGCCCGGACGGCGCGCTGGTCTGTGCCACGGCCCTGGCCGAAGGCGGCGCGGCACATATCGTGGTGCATGCGCGGACCAAGACTGACGGCTACAAACCGCCCGCTCATTGGGAATGGATCCCGCGCGTACAAGATGTGGTCAAGGTGCCGGTATTCGCCAATGGTGATATCTGGAGCGTTGAAGACTGGAAGCGCTGCCGCGAAGTCAGTGGCGCCGAAGATATCATGCTGGGCCGTGGCCTGGTCGCGCGTCCGGACCTGGCGCGGCAGATTGCTGCGGCGCGGGCAGGCGAGGAAGTGATCGAGATGACCTGGGCCGAAATGCAGCCGATGCTCCAGGACTTCTGGACCCAATCGGTGGCGCAACTGACCGAGCGTCAGGCACCGGGGCGTTTGAAGCAATGGCTGGCGATGCTCACCCGCAATTACCCTGAGGCGGTGGAGTTGTTTACGCTGATGCGTAGGGAAACCGACCTGGAGCAGGTCGGGCGATTGCTGGGGATGCCCAGTCAGCGGGAACAGTCGGTTACGCTGCAAGATTAGGTTTACATATATAAGTGTTTCAACCATTGCGATAGAGGGCACCGAAAGGTGCCTTTTTTTTGTCTGAAAAGTACGTTTGGCGTCATTGTCTGCCGTCTGGAGTAGGTTTCAGTCGCTGTATTGCTAAAGCGGGCGAAGTGTTATTTCGAGATATATGCAAGTGTCTATGAGTGTTTGAGTTTGACTGCAACTAAGTTTTGAATTTATGTGTTTTTTAGTGTGCGGTAAAGTACTTGTGTGCGCGTCAATTAACATAGGTTTCGCTTGTAAGGCGATCGTGTTGTTTTCTTTAAATTACTTTGTTCAGAGGGTGTTGCCTTAAGTTTCCACTCCAGGAAGCGCCTTAGGCGTACACAGCCTGGGTTTTTCTCGGTTTGTCCATAGGCAAACACCCCTGGCGGTCAATTGGTTTCCTTATATAAGCCGCGCTTTTTCGGAACTCATTGTCGCTACGCCCCACGAATCTTACGAGTTTGCCGAACTCGCCGTTGTTTAACGCTCCCTGTCAATAACTGTCTCTCTCCTGCCATTGCAGGAGTTGGGCAAGGTCATAGGAATAAGAAAATGTCTAATGTCTCGACCCAAAAATTTGTGCCGATGAATACAGGTTACACTCAACTTAATCAGCCTTCTGTGCAAATGGATAAAGCACCTGGGTTATCGCCTTCGATGGACAGTGTTAGTAAGTTTCTGAAGGACACTAATCCCGCCTCTAAAGATACTCATGTGCCGATGAATAAGGAGTCGCTGGAAAAGTTGTTTGCCATGTTTGAGTTCGCGGTCAAGGCTATGCGTAGCATGCTCGCCGGTATGGGGGTGCTGCCCAAGTTGCCCGGTGAGGCGGATGCTCAGCCCCAGGTGAAGCCTGGCCCGGACGCCAAGGTCGTTGCGGATACGGCGGCCCAGAGCAAGGTAGCACCTGCAGCGGATACCAAGCCAAAAGTGATGCCAGCAGCTGATAATAAGGTTGCCACGGATACCGGCGTCCAACCCAAGGTCACAGCCGAAGCGGATACCAAGCCAAAAGTGATGCCCGGTGCCGATACCAAGGTTGCCATGGATACGGGAGTGCAACCCAAGGTCACGCCGCAAGCAGACGCCAGGGCAAAGGTGGAGCCCAAGCTAGATACACACGTCACGCCAGATAGGCCTGCGCAAGTGACTATCACGCCGGACGGTAAACCCAATGCCAAGCAGGTAACGACTACCCTCACCGACGTTGGACAGCAGAATAAGCTGTCGTCTGATATCAACGTGATTGTGCAGGTGCAGAACTGCCATTGCCCGCATACGGACGAAAAAACCCCGCCACAACCCCGGCACGCACAACCGGTGATAGCGCCAAAGGTCGACGTACAACCCACGCCGCCGCTGGTGGTGACGCCAACGGTAGAAACAAAACCCGCGCCGCAGCCGGCGGTAACCCCGAAGGTCGATGCACAACCCACGCCGCCGCTGGTGGTGATGCCAAAGGTTGAAACCAAACCCGCGCCGCCGTCGGTGGTAACCCCGAAGGTCGATGCACAACCCGCGCCGCCGCTGGTGGTGATGCCAAAGGTTGAAACCAAACCCGCGCCGCCGTCGGTGGTAACCCCGAAGGTCGATGCAGAACCCACGCCGCCGCCGGTGGTAACGCCCAACATCGACACAAAACCCACGCCGGAGATTACATCCCCCGCACCCGATAACTTGGCGGACGACTTCGCCAGGCACTCCCATAGCCGGTTCTCCAGGTCCAGCCTCCGCTCTCGCTTCTGAGCCTGCTGCCTTGAAGCGTTAAACACCAACGTAATGATCGTTCCCTGGCCGATGCGGTCAGGGAGCCTCCTCAATGAGGTATGAAGTCATGTTGTCGATCAAACATCTTCCTATTACACGGCCCACTATTGATCCTTATAGCCCGTCAGGTTTTTCAGGTAGCGCTTCCCTCGATTCTGCCAGCCGAAACAGTTTGCGCACTGCGACACAGGCCTCACCCGCAGCGTCGCAGCCTAGGAATATCGGTAATACCGCAGACCCCGAGGCCGTGTTGGGTATGCTTAAGGACTTGTTCATGCAGTTCTTCAACCAGTTGCAGGGCATCTTGGATAAAGGCGTACGCCCGCCGGTGCCGAAAAACAACGACTTGCCCATTCCGCAACCCCGCGTGAAACCCGCTGACGACGCGACACTGACAGACAAGCGAAACGAATACATTCCCGGGCTCTCCAACAAACGCAAAGGTGAAAAGCCCAACAACATCTGGACTGGTTTTCGCCAAGGAAGTAATGGTAATTGCGTAACGATTTCCGCCATCAAGGCGGCGATGGCGAAGTTTGGTCAAAGCCCAAAGGATATTTATAAGTCTGTGGAGGCCAGTGAGCAGGGTTATAAAGTTGTTATGCGTGACGGGTTTGAATTGACGCTGAGCAAGGCCGAGTTGCAGGCGGCTATTCGCGGTTCCAACTTTGTCGGCATGAGTGATCCAGAAATGCTCAAGGATGCCCACTTCCTGTTTGCCTGTTCCGCCAAGCGTGCGCAGATGGAGAACAACGACGGATGGGCGAGCAGAAGTTTCAATGCGGCGATCACGACGCTCAATAATGGTGAAGACGAAGACAGGAACAAGCCTGGCGAAGGCTTCCTGCGGCTGGGGTTGAAGGACCACATGAAGAGGGTCAAGGTGAGTGAATTCGCTGACCCGTCTTTGATCGGTATGGTCAATAGGCGCGGACATTCGGTTGCCGTCGTGGAGGGTTGCGAGGAGTTATACGGGCGCAAAGGCGATCGACCCAGGGATGGACAGGCCGTTGCGTTGATCTGATCACCTCGCCTGATCCGAGCTTCCGGTCTCGAACTCTCCCACTGTTTCAGAAAAGAGTGAACGATATGAGTACGTTTGCAATTGGATCTTTCGCGCGCTCCAATCCCACGGCGACGCAATTATCAAACCACCCTGAAGCGTCTCGCATCCCAGCTTTTGATGTGCCGGAGAGGGGCTTTGGCGAGCATTTCAACGCGAGTTCACACAGCGCGGTCATCAAGTTGATGATGCTCAAGTTCGGCCCAAGCCCTGGCGATATGTTCACCGATGTACTGAGCAACGGTGAGGCTTACGACGTGACCATGAAAGATGGTTATCGGCTGCATCTATCCAAACAGGAACTGCAACAGGCAGCGTCTGCATCGCGTTTTACCGGCAGTGATGGCGATGTGTTGGGCAGTGCCCATTTTGCGCTGGCAGTGTTCATCAAGCGTAAACAACTCGAGCGCGGCAGTTCGCCGGATCTCCCCGATTTTCAGTCGATGCTGACGGAGTCTCTGCAAGGTGAAACGACCTTTAACATGCTCAAAGGTATGGGGTTATCCCGTCATCTTCAGCATGTAGCCACTGCAACGGTTGTGGCTGCGGGCGGAGCAGGCGTAGCAGACAGCTATGACGCAGGTTCTTCCCTGATTTATGCAGGCAAGGCGCATCAATTTGGCAGGGAGCGCTCACCGGACCGAGCCTACCTGTATACGTTGATGAGCGATAACGCACCGAAGCCTCCCGTGGTCCCGGCTCCCGTTGCGCCTATCGTCGTACCCAAGGTTGACCCGGCCACCTCGAAGGTCCGACCCGAGGCCGCAGGGGTGATGCAGGGCTTCAGTGAGGGCTCGCGAAATTTTGGCGAAGTCTTTGACCTGAGCAGCCACGCCGCGGTCATCAAGCTGATGATGCTCAGGTTTGGCCCGTCGCCCTCCGATATGTTTGAGCGTGTCGAGGCGACCGCTACGGGGTACAGCATCACGATGAAAGACGGGTTTGAAGTGACGCTGTCAAAGCAGGAGTTGCAGCGCACTGGCGCAGCGTCAAGGTTTTCCGGGCCTGATGTGCAAAAGGTCGCTGATGCCAATTTCATGCTGGCGGCCTTTGCCAAGCGCAAACAGGTTGAAGGCAATGCTGGGTTTGATGCCGTGCTATCGAGCACTTTGTGCGGAGAGCACATTTACAACGTCTTGAAGGGCATGGGGCTGACCGGCTTTTTGCGGGTTGTGTCGCCCGAAAAACTACTAGAACCCCACAGCGTCGGCGTCACCCCTACCTTCAACTATTCAGGCGCGCTTGTCGTGGATGGCATCAAGCATAGCAACGGTGAACAAGCGTCCGTCAGCAAGGATTATGGCTACCAACTTGCCGCAGACGCCCCGGTCGACCCCAACGGCAAGCCTGCGCAGTTCTCGGCGGTACCCGTGGGGGTCAAGCCTGCCGATATCTGGCGCGGTTTCTATCAAGGCGTTGAAGGTAACTGTGTCACGGTGTCGGCCATCAAGGCCGCGATGATGAAGTATGGGCAAAACCCGCTGGGGATCTTCAAGCGTGTCACTGAAACGCCAGCAGGTTTCAGCATCGCCATGCGGGATGGTTGCACGGTGCGCCTCACCCATGCCGAGCTGAGCCAGGCACGAGAGGCTGCCAACTTCCATGGAACGGATAAAGGCCTGATTGAGGATGCGGTGTTCCTGTATGCCGCAAGTGCCAAGCGTGCCCAACTGGAGAACCATGAGTTTCGCGCCGGCGCTGGCTTCAATGCCGCCCTCAAAACGTTGAATAACGGGGAAGTCCCGGGCGATGCGTTACGACGCCTTGGCTTGTATGCATTCACCCGCGCAAGCAGCGTGGAGGAACTGGCGTCAGGCGTGCCAGGCACCCTAGCGAACTTCGGGCATTCCGTAGTCGTGGTAAAGGGTGCACTTGATGATTATGGGGACAAGCGTGACTTGAACAGTTCGCACTGGATGCAACAGGGCGGTCACGCCTTGAAGCTGGTTTAACCCCGCCCATCTCCCGCGAGCAAGCGTTCCCTGAATCCGATCATAGGCAGTGGCCGGCTGTGCAAATACCCTTGGTACAAATGGCAACCCAGGCCCTGCAGGAACGCGAGTTGGTCCTGGGTTTCCACGCCTTCGGCAATCACCTCCAGGTTCAGGCTGCGGGCCATGGCGACAATGGCGCGGATGATCTCGGCGTCGTTGGGGTCATGGGTGGCGTCACGCACAAAGGATTGGTCAATCTTCAGCGCGTCCACCGGCAGGCGCTTGAGGTAGGTCAGTGATGAATAGCCGGTGCCGAAGTCATCCATCGCAAAGCTCACGCCGAGTTTTTTCAGGCGGCGCATTTTACTGATGGTGTCGTCCAGATTCTGGATCACGATGCCTTCGGTGATTTCCAGTTTCAACAGGCTGAATGGCAGCTCGTGCTGCTTGAGGCTGCGCTCCACCCGCTCCACGAAGTCGTTCTGGCGAAACTGCCGAGGACTGATGTTCACGCACAGGCTGAAATTCAGCGGGTCGACCAGGCCTTCGGCGATCAACTGTTGGAAGGCGGCGCAGGCTTCATCGAGGATCCAGGTACCGACTTCAAGGATCAGGCCGCTGTCCTCCAGCACCTTGATAAACTCCGCGGGCGACTGCGCACCCAGTTGCGGATGCTGCCAGCGCACCAAGGCCTCGGCGCCGACGATGCGGTTGCCCCGCGCATCCACCTGCGGTTGGTAATGCACGCTGAACTCGCCGCGCGACAGGGCCAGGCGCAGGTCGGTCTCCATGCGCAGGCGTTCGCTGGCGGTTTTTTGCATGCTGTTGTGGAACATCTGCGTGGTGTTGCGTCCTGAGTCTTTGGCGCGATACAGGGCGATATCGGCACGCTTGAGCAAGTCCGCAGGCGTGGAACCGTGATCGGGAATCAACGCCACGCCAATGCTCGGCGTGACTTGCAAGCGATGGCCATCCAGGAACATCGGCTCCGACAGCAGTTCACGCAAGGTGTCGGCCAGTTCCTGGACCTGACGGCTGACTTCCGTGCGCGTGCCATCCAGGCCGCTGAGCAGTACTACAAACTCATCGCCACCCAGGCGCGCCACGGTGTCCTCCATGCGCACGCTGGCTTCCAGGCGGGCAGTGACTATCTTCAGCACTGTGTCGCCCACCGGGTGGCCGAGGGAATCGTTGATGTGCTTGAAGTGGTCGAGGTCGAGGAACAGCAGTGCGCCGCGCAGGTTGTGGCGCTTGAGCAGAGCGATCTGCTGGCTCAGGCGGTCCATCAACAGGGCGCGGTTGGGCAGGTTGGTCAGCGGGTCGTGATAGGCCAGGTGACGGATCTGCGCCTGGGCGTTTTTCAGCAGGCTCACGTCCCGTGCGGTCAGCAGCAGGCACGGGGTTTCGTTGAGGGTGATGGGTTCAACCGAGACTTCTACCGCCAGTAACTCGCCGCGTTTGTTGTGCCAGAGCATTTCCAGGTGATGGATACGACCCTTGATCTGCAATTCGGCCAGCAGCGCGGCACGCTGGTTCTCGTCGGCCCAGATGCCGATCTGGTAGAGGGTCAGGCCAATGGCTTCCTCGGCGCGATAACCGGTCAACCGGCAGAAACCGTCGTTGACCTCCACATAACGGCCGGTGTCGCGCTCGGTGATGGAAATCGCATCAGGGCTGGAATGGAAGGCCTTGGCGAATTTCTCTTCGCTGGCCTTGAGCGCGGCTTCCGAGCGCTGTTGTTGAGTGATGTCGCGCAAGGTGGTGACGATACACGGCTGGTCGCCCACCTTGATCAGCCGGCTGGAAATCACGCAGGTCAGCGCCTGGCCATTCTTGTGATGCACCACGATCGCCACATTGCTCAGAGCCTGCTCGCGGATCACCCGTTCGATCCGTTGCAGGCGCTTGCTGGATTCGTCCCACAGGCCAATCTGCTCGGCGCTCTTGTCGATCACCTCGGCGGCCGTCCAGCCAAAGGTCTGGGTAAACGCGGGGTTGATCTCGATAAACGCGCCGCTGTCCAGGCCGGTGACGCAGATTGGGTCGGGGCTGGCCTGGAACAGGCTGGCGAATTTTTCTTCAGAGGCGGTCAGGCGTTGTTCACGTTCGACCTGGTCGGTGATGTCGAGCAAGGTGCCGGCCATGCGCAGCGGTGCGCCGTGCTCGTCGCGGTACAGGCGTGCGCGGCTTTCGAGGTAGCGCGAGCTGCCGTCCTCCATGGGCACGCGATACGTCAGTTGATAGTTGCCCGCCGGGCCTTCGCGCAGGGTGCGGTAGGCGTTGCGCATGCTCTCGCGCTCGTCATCGGGCATGCCTTCGAAGAACGCATCGAACGACTCATGGAAGGGTTCCGGCGGCAGGCCGTGCAATTGGGCGGCGCGGGCCGAGCCATAGAGCATGCCAGTCGGGATGTGCCAGTCCCAGGTGCCCAGTTGCGCCGAGTCCAGGGCCAGGTCGAGGCGTTCCTGGCTGTCCTTGAGGGCTTGTTCGGCGTTTTTGCGCTCGGTGGTGTCGAGAAAGGTACTGATCAGGTAGGCCTCGCCTTCCAGTTCGACCTTCTGCGCACTGAGGGTGCCATCGTGGATCTGGCCGTTGCTCGCGCAAAACTGGACTTCCATGGTGATCGGTTCGCCCTTGCGCTGGGTGGCTTTCACCAACTGCGCGCGTTGCTCCGGGTGACGCCACAGACCGAGGTCCAGGGTGGTGCGGCCGATGGCGTCGGCGAGCGGCCAGCCGAACAGCATTTCGAAATACTGGTTGGCTTCGCTGATCAGGCCGTCGGCCTGGCGGGTCAGCAGGACCATGTTCGGGCACAGGTGGAACAGCGTGGCAAAGCGTTTTTCGGAGTGGCTGAGGGCGGTTTCGCGGTCGCGTTGGTGGGTGATCTCGCGGATCACTCCGATCATACGGCGCCGTCCGGCCTTGTCCGGCGCCAGGCTGCCGTTGATTTCCAGCCAATGAAGGCTGCCATCCGGCCATTGGATACGGTGATGCATGGCCTGTTCGAACGGCTCGCCCGCCAGCACCGCATGGAACGCCCGCACCACGCGGGCGCTGTCTTCGGGAGCCAGCAGGTCGAGGTAGTCCAGGTCTTTTGGCAGCGGTTGGCGCGGGTCAAAGCCAAACAACGCCTGGGTGCCCCGTGACCAGCTGATGCGGCCGGTGTCGATTTCCCAGCACCATGCCCCCAGCCGGGCAGCATTGAGCGCTGCCAGCAATTGCGGGGCGCTGTCCCAGCTTTGTTCCGCCGCTTGAGGGTCAAGGGCGTAGATGCGGGGCAGGGGTGGCACGGAATCGACGGGGTTGCGCATTATCAAAGGGCCTTGGCTCAATGGGCGTTCGGCGCGGCTTTATTCAGGCCTTGAGGCCGCACAGCTTCATGCCGGTATCCCTGGCAGATCGACCTGTGCATCCAATAGGCTCATGAAAGCCCGCGCAGCGTTCGACAGCGTCCTTTCGGTGTGCACGATATAGCCTAGCTGGCGACTGAGCTGTATGCCCGGCAAAGCGATACTTGCCACCTGATCATCCAGCATCGTGCGCGGCAATACGCTCCAGGCCAGGCCGATCGACACCATCATCTTGATAGTTTCCAGGTAGTTAGTGCTCATCGCGATGTTCGGCGTGAGGCCCTGGGCCTCGAATAATCGGCTGACAATATGGTGGGTAAAGGTGTTGCCGCCGGGGAAAACGGCGGGGTGGCCGGCAATATCGGCCAGGCTGATGCTGCCGTTGCTGATCAGGCTGTGCTCCGGCGCGACCACGAAATCCAGCGGGTCATCCCACACCGGGGTGGCCCGCACCAGGTTGTGAGGATCGGGCGCCAGGGTGATCACCGCCACTTCGGCACGGCCATGGAGGATTTCTTCGTAGGCCACTTCCGAATCGAGGAACTGAATATCCAGCGCCACATTCGGGTATTCCCGGGTAAAGGTGCGCAGCACCGGCGGCAAGCGATGCAGGCCGATGTGGTGACTGGTGGCCAGGGTCAGGCGGCCGCTGACTTCGCCGGTGAGGTTGGTCAGGGCGCGGCGGGTGTCGTCCAGCACATTGAGGATCTGATAAGCGCGCGGCAGCAAGGCCCGTCCGGCCTCAGTCAAACCGACTTCGCGACCCAGGCGATCGAACAGGCGCACCTTCAATTGTTGCTCCAGGCCGGCAATGCGCTTGCTGATGGCCGGTTGGGTCAGGTGCAGGCGTTCACCGGCGCCGGAGAAGCTGCCGGTCTCGGCGAT
The DNA here is from genome assembly GCF_013386605.1 of Pseudomonas sp. IPO3749. Classification (NCBI taxonomy): domain Bacteria; kingdom Pseudomonadati; phylum Pseudomonadota; class Gammaproteobacteria; order Pseudomonadales; family Pseudomonadaceae; genus Pseudomonas; species Pseudomonas sp. IPO3749. The sequence goes on from NZ_JACARN010000029.1 coordinate 61,076, forward strand.
GGCAATAAAGGCGTTGAGGTTGGCCAGGTCCATTGTGGTATTCCAGTTGGTAATCCAAAGCATAAAAAATATGAATTTGAGTTATTTAATGTAGCGCCATACCATCAGCCTCACAAGCCAAAGGGTTATTGAAAGGCCCGGCATAGAGAAACACCGCTGATGAGGACCGACTGATGGCCGGCAAAACGCTTTACGACAAGCTTTGGGATTCCCATGAAGTGAAACGGCGCGACGATGGCTCGTCGCTGATCTATATCGACCGTCACATCATCCATGAAGTGACCTCGCCCCAAGCGTTCGAAGGCCTGCGACTGGCCGGGCGCAAGCCTTGGCGCGTCGACTCCATCATCGCCACACCCGACCACAACGTGCCGACCACCCCAGAGCGCAAGGGCGGCATCGACGCAATCGTCGACACTGTCTCGCGTTTGCAGGTACAGACCCTCGACGACTACTGCGACGAATATGGCATTACCGAATTCAAGATGAATGACGTACGTCAAGGCATCGTGCACGTGATCGGCCCGGAGCAGGGCGCGACCTTGCCGGGCATGACCGTGGTCTGCGGTGACTCCCATACCTCCACCCACGGTGCCTTTGGCGCTTTGGCCCACGGCATCGGCACATCCGAGGTGGAGCATGTGTTCGCCACCCAGTGCCTGGTCGCCAAGAAGATGAAGAACATGTTGGTCTTGGTCGAAGGCAAGCTGCCATTTGGCGTGACCGCCAAGGACATCGTCCTCGCCGTGATCGGCAAGATCGGCACCGCCGGCGGTAACGGCCATGCCATCGAGTTCGCCGGCAGCGCCATCCGTGACCTGTCCATCGAAGGCCGCATGACCATCTGCAACATGTCCATCGAAGCCGGTGCCCGTGTGGGCATGGTGGCGGCGGACGAAAAGACCGTTGAATACGTCAAGGGTCGTCCTTTCGCTCCGGCAGGCGCGGATTGGGATGCGGCGGTAGAAGCCTGGAAAGACCTGGTTTCCGATACCGATGCGGTGTTTGACACCGTGGTTGAACTCGATGCTGCCCAGATCAAGCCACAAGTCAGCTGGGGCACTTCGCCGGAAATGGTCTTGGCCGTTGACCAGAATGTGCCGGACCCGGCCAAAGAGGCCGATCTGGTCAAGCGTGGTTCCATCGAGCGCGCCTTGAAGTACATGGGTTTGCAGGCCAACCAGGCGATCACCGATATTCAGTTGGACCGCGTGTTCATCGGCTCCTGCACCAACTCGCGGATCGAAGACCTGCGCGCCGCGGCGGTGATCGCCAAGGGCCGCAAAGTGGCGTCGACCATCAAGCAAGCCATCGTGGTGCCAGGCTCCGGTCTGGTTAAAGCCCAGGCAGAAGCCGAAGGCCTCGACAAGATCTTCCTCGAAGCCGGTTTTGAATGGCGTGAGCCGGGCTGCTCGATGTGCCTGGCGATGAACCCGGACCGTTTGGAATCGGGCGAGCATTGCGCGTCTACGTCCAACCGTAACTTCGAAGGGCGTCAGGGCGCCGGTGGGCGTACCCACCTGGTCAGCCCGGCCATGGCTGCTGCGGCGGCCGTCAACGGTCGTTTCATCGACGTTCGCGAATTGATCTGAGGAATACCCGATGCGTGCTTTTACCCAACACACCGGCCTTGTCGCTCCTTTGGATCGCGCCAACGTCGACACCGACCAGATCATCCCCAAGCAGTTCTTGAAGTCGATCAAACGCACCGGTTTCGGTCCTAACCTGTTCGACGAGTGGCGCTACCTGGACGTGGGCTACGCCTATCAGGACAACTCCAAGCGCCCGCTGAACAAGGACTTCGTGCTCAATGCCGAACGTTACCAAGGCGCCAGCGTGCTGCTGGCCCGCGAGAACTTCGGTTGCGGCTCCAGCCGTGAACACGCGCCGTGGGCCCTGGAAGAATATGGCTTTCGCAGCATCATCGCGCCGAGCTATGCCGACATCTTCTTCAACAACAGCTTCAAGAACGGCCTGTTGCCGATCATCTTGACCGACGAAGAAGTTGACGAGCTGTTCAAGCAGGTAGAAGCCGAAGAGGGCTACCAACTGACCGTCGACCTGGCCGCGCAAACGGTGACCCGTCCGGACGGCAAGGTGTATCACTTTGAAGTGGATGCGTTCCGTAAGCACTGCCTGATCAACGGCCTGGACGACATCGGCCTGACCTTGCAGGACGGCGATGCGATTGCGGCGTTTGAGGCCAAGCACCGGGCGAGCCAGCCTTGGTTGTTTCGCGATGCCTGATTTGATGTAAGCAGGACTGGCTCGCGAAGGCGGCAGCACAAACAACACAAGTCCCAAGGAAAAGCACCATGACCAGCACTGCCCACACCCAAGTTGTGCAAAAACAATTCGGCGAGCAAGCCTCGGCCTACCTGAGCAGTGCCGTGCACGCCCAAGGCACCGAATTCGCGCTGCTGCAGGCCGAACTGGCCGGGCAGGGCAGTGCGCGACTGCTGGATTTGGGCTGCGGTGCCGGTCATGTCAGCTTTCACGTAGCCCCGCTGGTTAAAGAAGTGGTCGCCTACGACTTGTCCCAGCAGATGCTCGACGTGGTTGCCGCTGCGGCGACAGATCGCGGTTTGGACAACATCCGCACCGTCCACGGCGCCGCCGAACGCCTGCCGTTCGCTGATGGCGAGTTCAACTTCGTGTTCAGCCGTTATTCGGCCCACCACTGGAGCGACCTCGGCCAGGCCCTGCGCGAAGTGCGCCGCGTACTCAAACCGGGCGGTGTGGCGGCGTTCGTCGACGTCTTGTCACCGGGCAGCCCGCTGTTGGACACTTACCTGCAAACCGTCGAAGTGCTGCGCGACACCAGCCACGTGCGCGACTACTCCGCCGCCGAATGGATGCAGCAGCTCAGCGAGTCCGGCTTGCATGTGCGCACCAGCAGTCGCCAGCGTCTGCGCCTGGAATACACCTCGTGGGTCGAGCGCATGCGCACGCCAGAAGTACTGCGCGCTGCCATCCTTGAGTTGCAGAAAGCGATGGGCCAGGAAGTGCGCGATTATTACGAAATTCAGGCCGACGGCACCTTCAGCACCGACGTGCTGGTGGTTTTCGCCGAACGCTGATTGATTTTTCCCGACCTGCCCACGGGCGGGTCGCTTGATGAAATGAGGAACGCATGAGCAAGCAGATTCTGATTCTCCCTGGCGACGGTATTGGTCCGGAAATCATGGCCGAAGCGGTCAAGGTGTTGGAACTCGCCAACAGCAAGTACAGCCTGGGCTTCGAGCTGAGCCACGACGTGATCGGCGGCGCGGCCATCGACAAGCACGGCGTGCCCCTGGCCGATGAAACCCTGGACCGCGCCCGCGCGGCCGACGCCGTACTGCTCGGCGCCGTGGGTGGCCCGAAATGGGACAAGATCGAACGTGACATCCGCCCTGAGCGCGGCCTGCTGAAGATCCGTGCGCAACTGGGCCTGTTCGGCAACCTGCGCCCGGCGATCCTCTACCCGCAACTGGCTGACGCGTCGAGCCTCAAGCCGGAAGTGGTCGCGGGCCTGGATATCCTCATCGTGCGCGAGCTGACCGGCGGTATTTACTTCGGCTCGCCACGTGGCGTGCGCGAACTGGAAAATGGCGAGCGCCAGGCCTACGACACCCTGCCGTACAGCGAGAGCGAAATCCGCCGTATCGCCCGTGTCGGCTTCGACATGGCCCGCGTGCGTGGCAAGAAGGTCTGCTCGGTGGACAAGGCCAACGTCCTGGCCTCCAGCCAGTTGTGGCGTGAAATCGTCGAAGAAGTGGCCAAGGACTATCCGGACGTTGAGCTGAGCCACATGTACGTCGATAACGCCGCCATGCAGTTGGTGCGTGCACCCAAGCAGTTCGACGTGATCGTCACCGACAACCTGTTCGGCGACATCCTGTCTGACCAGGCGTCGATGCTCACCGGTTCCATCGGCATGCTGCCGTCGGCATCCCTGGACACCAATAACAAGGGCATGTACGAGCCGTGCCACGGTTCGGCGCCGGACATCGCGGGCCAGGGCATTGCCAACCCGTTGGCGACGATTCTGTCGGTCTCGATGATGCTGCGTTACAGCTTCAACCTGGCGGACGCGGCGGACGCGATCGAGAAGGCCGTGAGCCTGGTGCTGGACCAGGGCTTGCGCACTGGCGACATCTGGTCGCAGGGTTGCACCAAGGTCGGTACGCAAGAAATGGGCGACGCAGTAGTCGCCGCGCTGCGGAATCTGTAATCTCTCGGGCCCGCTTGCAGTTGTTGCTGCAAGGCGGCCCACTTTTTAACAAGGTGTAGTTGCGATGAAACGTGTAGGTCTGATCGGTTGGCGCGGTATGGTCGGTTCCGTGCTCATGCAGCGGATGCTGGAAGAGCAGGATTTCGATCTTATTGAGCCGGTGTTTTTCACCACTTCGAATGTGGGTGGCCAAGGGCCGTCTGTGGGTAAGGATATTGCCCCGCTCAAGGACGCCTACAACATTGAAGAGCTGAAAACCCTCGACGTGATTCTGACCTGTCAGGGCGGCGACTACACCAGCGAAGTCTTCCCCAAGCTGCGTGAAGCCGGCTGGCAGGGTTACTGGATCGACGCCGCGTCAAGCCTGCGCATGCAGGACGATGCCGTGATCATCCTCGACCCGGTGAACCGCAAGGTCATCGACCAGCAGCTGGACGCGGGCACCAAGAACTATGTCGGCGGCAACTGCACCGTCAGCCTGATGCTGATGGGCCTGGGCGGCCTGTTCGAAGCTGGCCTGGTCGAGTGGATGAGCGCCATGACCTATCAGGCTGCTTCCGGTGCCGGCGCGCAGAACATGCGTGAGCTGATCAAGCAGATGGGCGCGACCCACGCCGCCGTTGCCGATCAACTGGCCGACCCGGCCAGTGCGATCCTCGACATCGACCGCCGTGTGGCCGAAGCCATGCGCAGCGACGCCTACCCGACCGAGAACTTCGGCGTGCCATTGGCCGGCAGCCTGATCCCGTGGATCGACAAAGAGCTGCCGAACGGCCAGAGCCGTGAAGAGTGGAAGGCCCAGGCCGAGACCAACAAGATCCTCGGCCGCTTCAAGAGCCCGATCCCGGTGGACGGCATCTGCGTGCGTATTGGCGCGATGCGCTGCCACAGCCAGGCGCTGACCATCAAGCTGAACAAAGACGTGCCGATCAGCGATATCGAAGCCTTGATCAGCCAGCACAACCCGTGGGTCAAGCTGGTGCCGAACAACCGCGACATCAGCATGCAGGAACTGAGCCCGACCAAGGTCACCGGCACCCTGAATGTCCCGGTGGGCCGCCTGCGCAAGCTGAACATGGGCAGCCAGTTCCTGGGCGCGTTCACTGTGGGCGACCAACTGCTGTGGGGCGCGGCCGAACCGCTGCGCCGCATGCTGCGGATCTTGCTGGAGCGTTGATCGCTTGAAGCAATGAAGAAACCCGCGCTCTGGTGACAGGCGCGGGTTTTTTATTGGCCTCACCCCCAGCCACCCGGTAAAGTGCCGCTCCCCCCGCAATGCCCGAGGCAGCCCCCATGAC
>NZ_JACARN010000003.1:0-85792 GCF_013386605.1 Pseudomonas sp. IPO3749
CTACTTCAGACCATCCTTAGCGGGGCAGTTCGCTTTTTGTAGCCATAGAAGTGCAATCGGCCACAACCTATCCTGATATTCGCTGCGAAAAAATGCGAAATGTCCGACTACCTTTTCGCCTATATCCTCAGGCGCTATCCGTAAATGAGTGCGCTCACTGCCGTCGAAATAACCCAATAACCGTTCGATGGCGGCGACGGTCCCGAACGGATCGTCGGTAATGCTGATAGCCAGTATCTGCGCCTTCACGCGACTGAACGGCAACTCACCCAGGGCTCGTCCGCTGGGGCGGGTTTCATATCTGGGCGTCGGGGTGCTCCAATCCCGCACCACGCCCGCCGGTGTATCTTCCAGCCAGCCCAGGCGCTTACCGGGAAAGTGTCCGTACAGCGCGGTCAGCAGCGGCATCATCACATGCCACTTGGCAAACATCCGCCAGCGCACACTCGCTGCGTAATCGCGCCAGTACGCAAACTGCGCGCCCACGGTCACCATTCGCCGAATGACCGCACCCGACGCCCCGAGCCCTGCCGCGCAGCCACCGAAGCTGTGGCCGACCACATCAATCGGCTGCCCCGGGAACTCCCGTTGCGCACGTTGCAGCATGGCCTCGAAATCCAGTGCGCCCCAGTCCGACCATGAAGCCTTGAAGCCGCGCAATGAGCCGCTGCGGGATTCGCCGATGCCACGGTAGTCGTAGGTGATGACGTCAAAGCCGTTGGTGTACAGGTAGTCGGCGAAGCGGGCGTAGTGGCGGCAGCGCACGGAGGTGGCAGCGTTGATGATGACCACGGGCCGTGTGGGATCGGTTCTGATGTGGCGCCAGGTGAAGCCGCCTAGCAGGTGGCCGTCGGCGGCGGGCTCCTTGAAGGATTCGCCGTGGTCGCGCGTAGGTGAGGCCGAGGGCAATCGCAAAGAGGCGTCGTTCAAATTCATTGGGTTCTCGGCCTTTATAGGTTTCTTATTTTTTTAGTAACAGTTCACCAGTTTGCCAGTAGTTGCACCGCGTCTGGCAGGGTCATTAACCTTCGATACCCGCTGATAAAGCCATACATCCGAGAGGAACGACAGCAAACCATGGACCGATTAGACTGGCAGGCATCCATTAAGGAGGTCTCTATGAGCATCCCACTTTCTCCCATCGTTTCTGAGTTTGAAACTGAAGAGCAGGCTGCCAGCTATGACCGTTGGTTCCGTGCCAAGGTGCAGGCTTCGATTGATGATCCTCGTCCAAATATTCCGCATGATCAGGTTATGGCAGAGATGCGCGCTCTGATTGAATCGAAGCGAAAAGCGCAAGATGCAGGTTGAGTGGCGGCCGGAAGCTCGCGCCGAGCTAAGAGTAATTCTAGAATATATCCTTGAGCGCAATACCGTGGCAGCCAGTAGTTTGAGCGAATCCATCGAGGCAGCGACAACGGCTCTTCCTGATCATCCGTATCTCTACCGTCTGGGCCGAATCCCTGGTACTCGAGAAATTGTCGTGCATCCTAACTATTTGGTGGTGTATCGAATCACGGATTGGATCGAAATAGTGACAGTGTTACATGCGCGCCAGGAGTACCCCTGATACCCTTTTCTTTGTGTCGCTCGACGTTGGATCAGTAGACGCATAACCTTGCGCTCTGCGACCCGATAGAGCTGTCTTATGACCCGCGATACCCTCGAACGCAACCAGATCCCTTTGTACTTCGTAGTCGTGCTGCTGGCGGCCGGTTTCGGTCTGCTCGCTCCGTCATTCGCCCACCACGTCAGCACACTGATCACACCCACCATCGCGGTGCTGATGTACGCAATGTTCCTGCAAATCCCCTTTCTGGACCTACGTCAAAGCCTGAGCAACAAGCGCTTCCTGTCAGCGTTGCTGTTCGCCAACTTCATCCTCATTCCGTTATTGGTATGGGCATTGACCCAAGGCCTGGCAAGCCGTCCGGCACTGCTGGTAGGAGCGTTGCTGGTATTGCTGACCCCGTGCATCGACTACGTGGTGGTGTTTACCCATATCGGCAAGGGCGATTCGCGGCTGATGCTGGCGGCGACGCCGGTGCTGTTGTTGTTGCAGTTGGCGTTGTTGCCGATCTATCTGAGTGTAATGCTCGGTACGCAATCTGAGGTGGTGGTGGAGGTGGGGCCGTTTATCGAGGCGTTCCTCCTGCTGATCGTGGTGCCGATGGTTCTGGCGGTGTTCACCACTTCCCTGGCACGGCGATCATCGCTCGTCAGTGCTTGGAATGACGCCTGGGCGTGGATGCCGGTGCCAGCGATGGCGCTGGTGCTGTTTGTGGTGATCGGCTCGCAAATCACCTCGGTGGTACGGGATATCAATCTGTTGCTGCCGGTGATCCCTGTGTACATCGCTTTCCTGTTGCTGGCGCCGTTGATGGGGGCGCTGGCATCGCGGCTGTTTGCGCTGCCAGCAGTGACGGCCAGGGCGGTGACGTTCAGCACGTCGACGCGAAATTCGCTGGTGGTGTTGCCCTTGGCGCTGGCGCTTCCGGAGGATGTACGCGGGTTGGCGGCGACGGCGGTGATCCTGCAAACCCTGGTCGAACTGCTGGGTGAGTTGATTTACGTTCGATTGATCCCGAAATGGGTGTGGCCCGTGGGTCGGTAAACACCGGAATATTCAGGTCTGTTCAGGCGCTATTCAGCAGGGCAGTCGGCACCATAAGTCGGCGCCCCTTACCTGACAGGTCAACCGATGGATCACCGCAACCGTTTTCGCCTGGAGTCCCTGGGCATTTTCCTGTTCGCCCTGCTGTTGTTCACCCTGGGTATCTGGGATCAGCAGCCCCAAGGATTTGACGGACGCTGGGCGCTGTTCCTGCAAGAAATGTTTCGCCATGGCGCGAGCCTTTTCCCGACCACCTATGGTCAGCCCTACGCGGATTACCCCGGCACCGCGACGTTCTTCAGCTATGTGTTTGCCCGGCTGTTTGGCGCCCCCAACCATTTGGCGAATGTGCTGCCCACCGCCCTGGCGTCTGCGGGCGTGGTGGCCGTGGTCTATCGCCTGCTGGTCCCGGCGAATCGCCAGTGGGCGCTGCTCACTGTGTTGTTGACCTTGCTCACGACTCAATTGCTCGAAAAATCCCGCTCGGTCTGCCTGGATCAGATGGTGGCATTGTTGTGTGTGGGAAGTTTTTACCTGCTGCACAGTGGCGGGCGCTGGAGGCGACTTGCGGTGTTTCCGTTGTTCGTCCTGGGCTTTGCGATACGCGGGCCGCTGGGGTTGATCGAAGTCTGTGGCGTGGTGTGCGTGTACTGGGCGTTGGGCAAGCCTGGGGAGCGGGTGAAACAGGTGCTGGTTCACGGCGCTGTTGGCCTGGCGTTGTTGGCAGCCTGTTGGTGGTTGCTGGTGAAGTTGGCGCGTATCAGCGGGGGTGACGCCTTTGCCGACGAGGTGTTCAAGATGCAGGTGGGCGGCCGCCTCGATGAAACCGGCGAGCCGTTCTATTTCTACTTCCAACTGAGCCTGTACCGCTACTTCCCGGTGGTGCCGTTGGCGCTGGCCACCATGATTGCGCTGCGTCATCGCTGGTCCGAGCGGCTCGAAGGCGATATGCAACTGGTGGTGCGACTCGCCGCTTGCGGCTTGATGATCTTGCTCGGGCTGTCGGTGCCGCACTTCAAGCGCGCCTATTACATCTTGCCCATGGTGCCGATGTTTGCGGCTGTCGCGGCCTATGGGCTGCTTCAGGCGCCGAGTTGGCTCTCGGGCGTGCGCCGATGCTACGAAGGGCTGGTCGTGGCGCTGCCGGCGTTGTGCGTGGTTGTAGTCTTTGTCTGTCGGCATGGGTGGCAAAAGCATGGTTACTGGCCCGACGTTTCGCTGCCGCTGTTGATTGGTGTGCTGGTGGTGCTGCAAGTGGCAGCGCTGATTGCCTGGCGGCGAGCGGGGCGGTTGGTGTGGCTCAGCCTGATCGCATTGCTGGCGCAATGGTTGTTATTGGTGACGGTGGTGGAGCCGTCCAAGGATATGCAGTTCGATACCCGCAAGTTTGTCGGTCAGGTTGAAGCGCTGCGTGCCGAGACGCCTGGGCCGCTGGTGTTTATCAATCTGGGGAGAGACACCTGGGCGGTGCGCTACATGATGAATCTTGACCATGATGAGCAACCGATCTTTATCGGAGGCAGCGAGATCGGGCGACTGGGAACTTTGCCTCGGCCAGCCTGGGTTATTGTGTCGCGCAAGGAAACCGCGTTGCTCCAAGGAACGGATCTGGAATCGCTGGTACCAAGGTTTAAAGGGCGTCTGAACGACAATCCGCTGATGGTGTTCTTGTTGAAGTAATAGAGGCTGTTCGTTTCGGGGTGGCGTAGGTCGCCCCAAGACAACACAATAAATCCCAGGCAACAAAAAACCCGCACTAGGCGGGTTTCTTGATTGCTTTCACGTGATGTTGACACCACCTGAAAGCTAAAGGTGGTGCCCAGAGACGGAATCGAACCGCCGACACGGGGATTTTCAATCCCCTGCTCTACCGACTGAGCTATCTGGGCAACGGGGCGCATTAAACGGGTTTTTCAGGGGGTCGTCAAGCAAGTTTTCAAAAAATATTTAATTATTACCGTCGCTTACGTGCAGACCCCGGTTTTTGATCAATTATTGAGCAGGCGGCACGTAGCCGTCGGCCTTGGCGTAATCTTCGCCGGAAAAGAACTTGTCCATTTCGCCCGCCAGGTATTTACGGTCTTCGGCGTTCATCATGTTCAGGCGTTTTTCGTTGATCAGCAGGGTCTGGTGTTTCAGCCAGTCGCCCCAGGCTTTGGCGGAGACGTGCTCGAAAATGTCCTGGCCCTTGGCGCCTGGATACGGAGGGCGTTCGAGGCCGGGCAATTCTTCTTTGTACTTGCGGCACATGATGGTGCGGGTCATGACGGAACTCCTGCATTCAATACGTCGGCCGCGCGCTTCAGCAGTTTTTTTACCGGGGCGGCAAGGCCCAGGCGCGGCGGGGTGGCGAGGTTATACCAGAGCCAGTCGGCCTCGGCCACGTGATGGGCGGTTTCCTCGACCTGGACCAGCCAGGGTTCGATGGCGAGTTGGAAGTGGCTGAAAGTGTGGACCAGCCCCGGCAGCGCCTGTTGATTGCCCAGCTCCAGCGCGTGCTGGTTGGCCAGGTGTTCCAGGTCTTGCAGGTCATCCAGCTCCGGCAAACTCCACAGGCCGCCCCACAGGCCCGTGGAAGGGCGACGGTAAAGCAGGATCGCGCCTTCGGCATTCGCCAGCAACGGCATCAACGTGCGCTTCTGTGGGATGGTCTTACGCGGTTTGGGGATCGGGTAGCGCGTTTCCAGGCCGAGCATGTGGGCTTCGCAGCCTTTTTCCAGCGGGCATAGCAGGCAGCTGGGTTTGCTGCGGGTGCAGAGCGTCGCGCCCATGTCCATCATCGCCTGGGTGTAGGCATTGACGCGATCATGGGGCGTGAAGCGTTCTGCGGTGGCCCACAGTTGCTTGGCCACCTTGGGCTCGCCTGGATAGCCCTCTTGCGCGGTAAAGCGCGCCAGTACACGTTTGACGTTGCCGTCGAGGATCGGCGCACGCAGGCCCATGCTCAGGCTGGCGATTGCGCCGGCGGTGGACAAGCCGATGCCAGGCAGCTCGGTGAGCTTCTCGACATCCCTGGGAAACTCGCCGCCGTACTCGGCCACGACAATCTTCGCGGTTTTTTGCAGGTTGCGCGCCCGGGTGTAGTAACCCAGGCCGGTCCACAGGTGCAGCACTTCATCTTCCGGCGCGGCGGCCAGGGCTTCGACCGTCGGCAGCGAGGCCATGAAGCGGTCGAAGTAATTGAGCACGGTGCTCACCTGGGTCTGCTGCAACATGATCTCCGAGACCCACACCCGGTAAGGCGTGATGCCCTGTTGCCAGGGCAGGTCGTGGCGACCGTGGCGGTCGTACCAGTCCAGCACCGCCGTTGAAAACTGCTCGTTTCTCATCGTTTGAACAGGCCTTTCAAAGCATCTTTGAGCTGCGGATTAACCTTGTCGAGCTTCTCTTCCAGCTTTTCGTTCAGGCGGTTGCCGGCGGCCTTGATGGCGACCTGGCCGAGGCCGTCCTTGTCCAGGCGGCAGGCCTTGGCGCCCAGTTCCAGCGGGCCACGGCAGCGCAGTGGCACTTCGATGCCCTGGAAGTTCGAGCCCACTTGGCAGGCTGGGTCCGGGGTTTCGCGCTGGTCGCCTTCGACGATGATGCCGACGCGGTAGTCCATGCCCAGCACGCGCAGGTCGACGTCGCCGTTGCCGTTGACGGTCAGGCCTGGGATGCGCACTTTCAGGTCAGGGTTGCTGGCCACGCCGTTACGGAAGGTCAGGTTGCCCTTCAACTCCTGGAACGGCGTGTCCTTGCCCTGCGGCGTGCTGTTCAAGGTCTTGCGGTTGAGCAGGGCAATACCGGTGCACAGTTGCTGTTCGAGGTTGGCGTTGAGCAACACACCGTTGTTGATCACAAAGCTGGCGGTGCCATTCAGGCTGTCGATCAGGGCTTTCTGGCTATTGCCGCGACCCGTGAGGTTGCTGTCGAGGGTGATCTGGCCCTTCACCGGCGGGTTTTGCCCCTGGGCTTGCAGGATGCGTTCGACCGGCACCTGCTTGATATGGCTTTGCAGCGCCAGCACCGGAATGTCCTGGCGCACGTCGAGCGTGCCGTTGGCCTGGAAGGTGCCGTTGTAGAGGCCGCCGCTCAAGGTGTCGAGCTTGAGCTGGCCATCGATGCCGGACGCCTTGAGCGCCGCATTCTGGATCGGCAGCTTGCTCAAGGTCAGTTGGCCGAAAGCCAGGTCGGCGTTCACATCCAGCGTGCGCAGGCGCGCCAGAGGCAGCAGTTTGTCGGTACTCCAGGCGCCTTTGGTCGGCGCGTCGGGCAGCGGCGTGGTGCCGCCGGCGGCCATGGCACCAGCTTCGCTGTTCTGCACTTCGGCCTGGCGGGCAGCGGCTGCGCCCTTGGCGGATTCAGACTTGGCCGGCAGGTAGTTGTCGGCGTTGAAGGTGTCGCCCTTGAGCTGGACGCGCAGGGATTGCTTGGCAAAGTCCTCCACGGCAAGGCGACCGGTGAACGTGCTGCCGTCGAGTTTCAGGTTCAGGTCTTCCAGGGCCAGGCTGGTCGGCGTGCCTTTGAGGCGGCTGACCAGTTCGACCTTGCTCAGGCTGCCCTCGGCCATCGGCGGCAACGGGTGGCCGATGCCATCGAGGAACTTGGCCAGGTCAAACTGGGCGATGGACAGCGCGCCGCTGAGTTGCGGGGTCTTGTCCAGGTCGTTGACCTTCAGCTCGCCCAAGGCGCGCAGTTGATTGGCCGACAACTTCATGTTGGTCCATTCGGCGATATTGGCCGCCTGGTCCACCAGCAATTGGCCCTGGGTGGAGAACGTCACGGTCTTGCCTTGCAGCGGCTCGCCCGTGGCTTCGCCGGTAATCTTCATGTCTTCAAGCTGATAGCGCTTGAGCGCACGCTGGATACGCAGGTTGCCGTTGAGCTCGGTCTTGACGCGCATCACCGGTTGGTTGCTGCCGAAGAAGGCGGTGAGCTTCACCGGAATGCTGGCACCTTCGTGCACGGCGCCGGCGCTCAGTTGGATGCTTTCGGCGCTGAACTGCTTGCCGGTCTGCTCGTCGTTGTATTCGACGCGGGCGTTGTTGACCGTCAGGCTGTCGATGTCCAGGCGGATAGGCTTCGAGGGTTTTTCCGGTTCGGTCTCGACAGGTTGCTCGGTCGAGCCAGGGCTGCCGACGGTCGCCTCGGTGACGTTCTTGCCGATGTCTTCCCAGTTGCCGTGGCCTTGCTTGTCACGGTTGAGGCGCAGGTTCAGGCCTTCGACGCGTACATCGCTCATCTGCACTTCGCGGCGCAGCAGCGGCAACACGCGTACGGAGAGACCGAGCATCTGCAGGTCGGCGAAGGGCTGGGTCGGCGCAGTCAGGGTCGCCACGCTGGCTTCGTGCAGTTCCAGGCCAAGCCAGGGGAACAGGCTCCAGCCGATATCGCCATTGAGCGTCAGCTCGATGTGGGCCTTGTCGCGGGCAATCTGGCGAATCTCGTCTTTATAGTCGTTGGGATCGAAGAGATGGGTCAGGGCAAAGCCTAGAGCCACAATGATCAGCAACAGCCCGAGAAGTACCAGACCCAGGATTTTGCCGAACGCTTTCATGGGCGAGTCCTTGTATGTCGATTTCAAAATTTAGCCGCAGAGTATAACGCCCGACGGCCTGCGTCAGTGCCCCCGATCGTTACATTGTATCCAGGGGGTGTGAAACGGGTTTTTGGCGTCAAACAAAACAGATTTCCTGAAAAAGGTGATATCAGTTTGGTTTTTCTGTCATCCACAGGTGCTAATCTGCGCAGGTTCGTCTGCCTTCTGCGACATAGCGTCGCGCTTAAATGGAGCTTTACTCAACAACAACGGCCAACGCTTTGCGTGCAAGGCCGAGGGAGAGAGCGCCTGACGGACACATACTAACAACTGGGGGAAACACCAATGAGCACTAGCACTGCGGCGGGTTCAACTGCCGCACAGCCTGCGTTCCTGTCCAAGGAACGCATTATCGCCAAGCCCGGCTTCAACCGCTGGCTGGTTCCACCGGCCGCCTTGGCCATCCACCTGTGCATCGGCATGGCCTACGGGTTCTCGGTGTTCTGGCTGCCATTGTCCAAGGCGCTGGGTATCACCAAGCCGGTCGCCTGCGCGCCGGACATGAGCTTTATCAGCCAAGTCTTCTCGTCCCAATGCGACTGGCCCATCTCCATGCTGGGCTGGATCTACACCCTGTTCTTCATCTTCCTGGGCTGCTCGGCAGCGATCTGGGGTGGCTGGCTGGAACACGCCGGGCCACGTAAGGCTGGCGTTGTATCGGCATTGTGCTGGTGCGGTGGCCTGTTGATCTCGGCGTTGGGGATCTATACCCACCAGATCTGGCTGATGTGGATCGGCTCCGGGGTCATCGGCGGTATCGGCCTGGGCCTGGGCTATATCTCGCCCGTGTCGACCCTGATCAAGTGGTTTCCGGACAAGCGTGGCATGGCCACCGGCATGGCGATCATGGGCTTCGGCGGCGGCGCGATGGTGGGTGCTCCGTTGGCAGCAGCACTGATGGGCCATTTCGCCACCCCAGACAGCGTGGGCGTATGGCAGAGCTTCCTGGTAATGGCCGCGATCTACTTCGTGTTCATGATCGGTGGCGCCTTGTCCTACCGCGTTCCGCCGACCGGCTGGAAGCCTGAGGGCTGGACCGCGCCGGCGAAAAAAGCCAGCAACGCGATGATCACTCACCGTCACGTACACGTGAACGTAGCGTGGAAAACCCCGCAGTTCCGCCTGGTCTGGCTGGTGCTGTGCCTGAACGTATCCGCCGGTATCGGCATCCTCGGCATGGCTTCGCCACTGCTGCAGGAAGTGTTCGGCGGCAAGCTGCTGGGTGTGGATGTACCGTTCGGTCAACTGGATGCGGGCCAATTGGCTTCCATCGCGGCCATCGCGGCAGGTTTCACCGGTCTGTTGAGCCTGTTCAACATCGGTGGCCGGTTCTTCTGGGCGTCGTTTTCCGACTACTTGGGCCGTAAAAACACCTACTTCGTGTTCTTCGCCCTGGGCTTTGCCCTGTACGCGCTGATCCCGAACCTGGGTCACCTGGGCAACGTGGCGCTGTTCGTGGCCGCGTTCTGCATCATCCTGTCGATGTACGGCGGTGGTTTTGCGACCGTTCCGGCCTACCTGGCCGACCTGTTCGGTACACAGATGGTCGGTGCGATCCACGGTCGCCTGCTGACAGCCTGGGCTGCGGCGGGTGTGCTGGGCCCGGTACTGGTGAACTACCTGCGTGAGTATCAACTGAGCATCGGCGTAGAGCGCGCCGCTGCCTATGACATCACCTTGTACATCCTCGCCGGCCTGCTGGTGCTGGGTTTCATCTGCAACCTGCTGGTTCGTCCAGTGGCCGACAAGTACTTCATGACCGACGCCGAACTGGCCGCCGAACAGGCGCTGGGCCACGACAAAGGCGCGGACGCGACCACTTCCCTGGAGTGGAAAGCCGCCCCTGGCACCGTGCCGTTGGCGATTGCCGCGTGGCTGGTGGTAGGTATTCCGTTGGCGTGGGGTGTGTGGGTGACCCTGCAGAAGACGGCGGTATTGTTCCACTAACACCGAACGCCCTTACGGGATTGTTGTGGTGAGTGAGCTTGTGTGGTGAGCGGGCTTGCCCCGCGCTGGGTGGCGAAGCCGCCCCTTGTGAAACCACTGCGCTTTTTCAGATAGAGCGCAGTGGCTGCTTTTGGGGCTGCTGCGCAGCNNCCCGCTCACCACAACAAGCAAGCCCTCAGACAGGGGGGCGTTCACATGTATGCACATGTCTATCCCCGACATTCCTCGCTTCAACTCGTCAGTCTTATCCCCTCCGATGTTTCTGTTTAGCGCCCGCGCCCCTATAATGGCTGCCTTTTTCGCCCAATGATTTTGCGGAGCTGGTGATGGCCGAACGTAAGGCGTCCGTCGAGCGCGACACTCTGGAAACCCAGATCAAAGCCTCGATCAACCTGGATGGCACCGGAAAGGCCCGATTTGATATCGGTGTACCTTTTCTTGAGCACATGCTGGACCAGATCGCCCGTCACGGGCTGATCGACCTGGATATCGTCAGCAAGGGCGACCTGCACATCGACGACCACCATACGGTGGAAGACGTGGGCATCACCCTCGGCCAGGCGTTTGCCAAGGCCATCGGCGACAAAAAAGGCATCCGTCGCTACGGCCACGCCTATGTCCCGCTGGACGAAGCGCTGTCGCGCGTAGTCATCGACTTCTCGGGCCGCCCAGGCCTGCAGATGCACGTGCCCTATACCCGCGCCACTGTGGGCGGCTTCGATGTCGACCTGTTCCAGGAATTCTTCCAGGGGTTTGTCAACCACGCACTCGTCAGCCTGCACATCGACAACCTGCGCGGCACCAACACCCACCACCAGATCGAAACCGTGTTCAAGGCCTTTGGCCGCGCGCTGCGCATGGCCGTCGAGCTGGATGACCGCATGGCCGGGCAAATGCCCTCGACCAAGGGCGTCCTGTAATGCAGACGGTCGCGGTTATCGATTACGGCATGGGTAACCTGCACTCGGTGGCCAAGGCCCTCGAACACGTAGGGGCCGGCAAGGTGCTGATCACCAGCGATGCCAACGTGATTCGCGAAGCCGACCGGGTGGTGTTTCCCGGCGTCGGCGCGATTCGTGATTGCATGGCCGAGATCCGCCGCCTGGGCTTTGACAGCCTGGTGCGCGAAGTCAGCCAGGACCGTCCGTTCCTCGGTATCTGCGTGGGCATGCAGGCCTTGCTCGACCGCAGTGAAGAGAACGACGGCGTCGACTGCATCGGCCTGTTCCCAGGCCAGGTGAAGTTCTTCGGCAAGGACCTGCATGAAGACGGCGCCCACTTGAAAGTGCCGCACATGGGCTGGAACGAAGTCAGCCAGACCGTCGACCACCCACTGTGGCACGACATTCCGGACCTGGCGCGTTTCTACTTCGTGCACAGCTACTACATCGCCGCCGGTCAACCCGGCCAGGTGGTGGGTGGCGGGCATTACGGCGTCGACTTCGCCGCCGCATTGGCCGAGGGTTCGCGCTTTGCCGTGCAATTCCACCCGGAGAAGAGCCATACCCATGGCCTGCAATTGCTGCAGAACTTCGCCGCCTGGGACGGGCGCTGGTAAATGGCCAGGAAGCCGAAGCAGCCGATCTTGAACCTCACGCCCGAACAGGAGAGTGAGGCTACCCTCAAGATCAAGCGCTTCATGGAGGACCGCTTTGAGCTCAAATTGGGCTCATTCGAGGTTGCCGAGATTCTTGAGTTGTTCACCACCGAAGTGGCTCCGCATTATTACAACAGGGCGATTTTCGATACGCAGACGCTCCTTAAAGAAAGGTTCGAAAGCATCGAAAGCGACCTGTGGTCGCTTGAGAAACCCTGATTTCCCAAGCATTGCTGAATATCGAATAAGGTTTGCCAGATGCTGATTATCCCCGCTATCGATCTCAAGGACGGCGCCTGCGTCCGTCTTCGCCAAGGCCGCATGGAAGACTCCACCGTGTTCTCCGATGATCCGGTGAGCATGGCTGCCAAATGGGTGGAAGGGGGCTGCCGTCGTCTGCATCTGGTGGACTTGAACGGCGCCTTCGAAGGCCAGCCAGTCAACGGCGAAGTAGTGACCGCGATTGCCAAGCGCTACCCGAACCTGCCGATCCAGATCGGCGGCGGTATCCGCTCCCTGGAAACCATCGAGCATTACGTCAAGGCGGGCGTGAGCTACGTGATCATCGGCACCAAGGCTGTGAAAGACCCGGCGTTTGTTGCCGAAGCCTGCCGCGCGTTCCCTGGCAAGGTCATCGTTGGTCTGGACGCCAAGGACGGTTTCGTCGCCACCGACGGCTGGGCTGAAATCAGCACCGTGCAGGTGATCGACCTGGCCAAGCAGTTCGAAGCCGACGGCGTCTCCGCCATCGTTTATACCGACATCGCCAAAGACGGCATGATGCAGGGCTGCAACGTACCGTTCACCGCCGCGCTGGCTGCGGCGACCAAGATCCCGGTGATCGCTTCGGGTGGTATCCACAACCTGGGTGACATCAAGTCGCTGCTGGACGCCAAGGCGCCCGGCATCATCGGCGCCATTACCGGTCGCGCGATCTACGAAGGTACTTTGGACGTCGCCGAAGCCCAGGCTTACTGCGACGCCTACAACGGCTGAGGACTGACCATGGCGCTGGCCAAACGCATCATCCCTTGCCTGGACGTCGACAACGGTCGCGTGGTCAAGGGCGTCAAGTTCGAGAACATCCGTGACGCCGGCGACCCGGTGGAAATCGCCCGTCGCTACGATGAGCAAGGTGCCGACGAGATCACCTTTCTCGACATCACCGCCAGCGTCGACGGCCGCGACACTACGTTGCATACCGTGGAGCGCATGGCCAGCCAGGTGTTCATCCCGCTGACCGTGGGCGGCGGCGTGCGCACCGTGCAAGACATCCGCAACCTGCTCAATGCCGGCGCGGACAAGGTCTCGATCAACACCGCCGCCGTGTTCAACCCGGAGTTTGTCGGCGAAGCCGCGCAACACTTCGGTTCGCAATGTATCGTGGTCGCCATCGACGCCAAGAAAGTCTCGGGCCCGGGCGAAACCCCGCGCTGGGAGATCTTCACCCACGGCGGGCGCAAGCCGACCGGCTTGGACGCGGTGGAGTGGGCAATGAAGATGGAAGGCCTGGGCGCGGGTGAAATCCTGCTGACCAGCATGGACCAGGACGGCATGAAAAACGGCTTCGACCTGGGCGTGACGCGTGCCATCAGTGATGCGCTGGGTATTCCGGTGATCGCTTCCGGCGGCGTCGGCAACCTGCAGCACTTGGCCGACGGTGTCATCGAAGGCCACGCCAGTGCAGTGCTGGCGGCGAGTATTTTCCACTTTGGCGAATACACCGTTCCCGAGGCAAAAGCCTACATGGCGGCGCGCGGTATCGTCGTTCGCTGAATGCTGCTGGACACCATGGCAAGTGCGCGGCACTCTCTGCGCTTGCCATGGATTCCGGTAGCCCTTCATGTTCAAACATCTTCTGCTTGCCCTCGCCAGTACGTCCATCCTTTTGGCAGGCCCGGCCCACGCCGAGGAGCCGTCTGACACTCCCCTGGTGTTGCTGACGGAAAACTTCCCGCCGTACAACATGGCGAAAAACGGCAAGAACTTCGCCAAGGAAGACAACATCGAAGGCATCGCCGTGGACATCGTGCGCGAAACCTTCAAGCGCGCCGGCATTTCCTACAACCTCACCCTGCGATTTCCTTGGGAGCGCATCTACAAACTCGCCCTGGAAAAGCCCGGTTACGGCGTGTTCGTGATGGCCCGCCTGCCGGACCGTGAAGCCCTGTTCAAATGGGTCGGCCCTATCGGTCCGGACGATTGGGTATTGCTGGCCAAGGCTGACAGTAAGATCCAACTGACAGACCTTGAGCACGCACGGCGTTACAAGATCGGCGCGTATAAAGGCGATGCCATCGCCGAGACCCTGGAGAAGCAAGGACTCAACCCGGTCGTTGCGTTGCGTGACCAGGACAACGCGCAAAAACTGGTGGATGGCCAGATCGACCTGTGGGCCACCGGCGATCCGGCGGGCCGTTATCTGGCCCGCCAGGTCGGCGTGACTCAACTCAAAACCGTCTTGCGTTTCAACAGCGCCCAGTTGTACCTGGCCCTGAACAAAGACGTGCCGGATGAGGTGGTCGGCAGGCTTCAGGCGGCACTCGATCAGTTACGGGGTGAGGGTGTCGTCGAACAGATCGTAGCTCGTTACCTCTAGCTCAGGCTGGGCTTGAGGGGGACTCAAGCGTTCAACTGTCTCTTCGGGTTGTGGCTCGGTCTCTTGGGATTCGCTCAGGTAAACGTGATCGCCATTGGTATAGCTGATCGTGCCCGACACTTGGCTGCCGTCCTGGCGCAGCAGGCGGTATTCACTGTGCAGAAGGTAGGCCGCGACGGCTTTGTTCGGCGCAATGTAGGTGATGATTTCCAGTGGCGACGGTTGGCTCCAGCCTTTTGCCGAGCGTTGCGTATGGGTGAACTCGCGGTCCAGATGCGCCGAGAAGGCCGGATCAAAGGCGGGTGCGTACACGGGCCACTCTCGGCTCAGGTCGACGTTTGTATTGAAGGCCAAGGCCTTCGCATTGCCTCCCAGCTCGCCTTTGGTGGCGGTCCACATGAATGGCTGGCTGGTTGCTTCAGTGTTGTGCCCGAAGCCTGCGAGCATGTGGCGATCGGTGCGCTCCAGCCGGTAAACCGGTGACGACTGAAACTGTTCGACTGCTGTCAATTCCGGGTCTTTTACACAGAACCATGGAATCTCGCATACTTGGAGAGTCGGCGTGGTTTCTTCAAGGGTAGGGCTTTCAGTGCCGACGAGAACGGGTGTTGGCGGCAGGTCGTTGAGCTGCGCGGTCAGTGCCAGGCGTAGCGAATAGGTTGCAAGGCCTGGCCTGGCATAGCTGTTATTGGCGACGAACGTGCCGGGAGCCAAGTAGATTTCTCCAGCCGATGCATCGGGAGGCATGATCGACCATGTGCTCAAATCGCTGGCGGAACCGCTGCCTTTGTCATTCCAGATCCGTTCGCCCACTTTGGACGCCACCACCAGATCTTCGCGTACACAGCGCACGGCATGGCGCGAGGGTTTGTCGTAGTTCACGCCGTACACAAGCCCCATCGCCACATAGCCCTGTGGTGGTATGGGGCGCCAGATAGATGCGTTGCTGAGTGCACCGGTGCCTTCGTCGTGC
This sequence comes from Pseudomonas sp. IPO3749, assembly GCF_013386605.1. Taxonomy (NCBI): domain Bacteria; kingdom Pseudomonadati; phylum Pseudomonadota; class Gammaproteobacteria; order Pseudomonadales; family Pseudomonadaceae; genus Pseudomonas; species Pseudomonas sp. IPO3749. The sequence goes on from NZ_JACARN010000003.1 coordinate 15,309, forward strand.
CACACCAATTGGTAATCCACTGGCGGGCGCAGCGCTGTGCCATCGACTTTGTTGGCGTCGCTGACCACGGCGACGACGTTGCTTTGATTGATGTTGCGATAGTGATTGACCGCAATGTCGCCCAAGGAAAAAAACGGGTTCAGTGCGTCGGACGCTGTGCTGGGGCGCCACAAGCCGATGGCGTTGTGCGCACCTGATCCCTTGTCGTTCCACAGGGGCAGGAATTCGCTGGTGAAGCTGATGAGCAGGTCATTGAATTGCAGAGGGTTCATTGGAAGGCTCTCCAGTAGATGAGAGCCCCAACTATCGTGCAGTTCAACTGGCGGCAAGCGGTAGCTATTTAGCGTTGCCGCCAGGTTTCAGCGAGGTTTTAGCAGGTCAACACGCAGGGTCGAAGGTTGGTCTGCCTGATCGAATGCGTAGGTGCAAATCTTGATCGGTGTTGCTCTTACGGTGAGCAATTGTACGAGCTTATCTGATAGCGTTTCTGGCGTATCGTTAAGTGGGTGTACCAGATCGATGGGCTCATCTTCGTCTTCGTCAACCAAGGGCACGAGGGGGATCGGCAGATAGCCAACAGGGCGCAGGCAGTCGGTGGTCGCCGCCGGGCCATGCTTGTAGGTGTAGCGCTGCATGAACGGCGGGGCCAGGTGCCAGCTCACGGTGTAGGCCTGCAGCCCATGTTTATCGAGGTTGATCGAGAGATTGGGGGGGCGCGCTGGACCGGGCTCGGCGAGTTCAACCGCTAGGGTTAACGCATTTCGCATCATGCCGTTGGTCACCTGTTGCTCAGCGGACGTTACGCCGACGATACACAGCATGTGCATGCCGGTTTGCGGGCCGAGGGCGTCGTCGATAAACGCCTTGTCGGCTGCTATGGGCGAGCTGTAGTGCACCGGGTTTTCGCAGTCTAGTGCATGGCGCGTGGGTTTGTAGCGATAAAACGGCGTATTGGTGGTGAACTTCAGGTTCCACCGCGGCACGATGTCCGGGCCTTTGCTGTCGGACTTCTTGATGAAGTACTGCTGGATCGGTTCCGGGTTTTTGAAGGTGATTGTGGTTGTTGGGAAGAGTTCACAGTGCTCGCTGTCGGGCCGCAATATCCCGGCAGAAAAGCACCTGTTCAGGAAAGTTACCGGGCTGCCGTAGTTGGTGTCGGCATGCCAGGCAGGCTGTCCGTTACTGATCTCGCAGGGCGCGTCGCGCTGGCACTTGTGTTCTTCGGACTGGCCAATGGTGCTGGTGCTGAGAATGCCGAACACGGTGTTGCTGGCACGATCAAGCAAAGGCCCGCCAAAGCTGCCCAGGGTGATGCCCTTGCATTGGTTTTTCATGGTGACACGCCATACGAAAGGTTGCTCCACCAGCTCTTGGGAGCTTTGCATGGGAGCATGCAGACAGATGCAAGGTGTCCCATTCTGGCGCGGTCAGGGCGAGGATTTCGTTACCATTGGAGGGAACCTCATCGGCGAGCTTGAGCGGGCTGATGCCGTCTTTGAGCAGGCTTGCCAGCGAGGCCTGCAACTCGACAATCGCCAGGTCCATGCCCTGGCTACTACCCCATTTCAACGTCTTGAGCGGGTAGGTCTTGAGCGACTCCAGGGTGTCGTCGAAATAGTTGAAGCTGGCGCTGCCTTTGATCGGAAGGTCTTTCTGCACAGGCCCATTGAGGCGATGCAGGCAGTGGCTGCTGGTGAGCACGTACGCCGGGCCTGATTTTCCGGTGTCGTCGCGGGTATCCAGCAAGGTAGCTGTGCACAGGGTCTGGGATTCGTTCCTGATGCGGCCAACGCCGTTCCAGTGGCTATGCTCTTGGTGGGCGTTTGTGAGCAGGCGTGCCGGGCTTGCGTTAGTCAGGCCTTCGCCGAAATCCTTGGGGGCCGCAACAGCGGCGCCCGTCAGATACCCGAGCAGCAGCCCGGAAAGAACCATGGGGGTTATGTTCAGGAAACGTCCTGTAAGAGTGAACTGAAGGGCTCACTATTCAGGGTGCAAGTGTGGCGTGAGTGGTATTTATCTAGTGGCGGGCCGGTAGATGCCGCCCTTGCCATGCCCGGCCATCGCTTGATTACTGCGCACACTGATCATCAACTTGATATCGATCCAGTCGACACCCTGAGCCTTGAGCTTGGGCAGTTCGCGCTCCAGCACCGCCAGCGTCTGCGGATACGGGTGGCCGATCATCACCGCTGAACCCTGCTTGTGGGCCAACTTGATCGCGGTTTGCAACTGCGTGGTGATTGCCGCTTCAGTGCGCTCGTCATCCAGGAATACATCCCGTGAAACATGGGCCAGGCCAATCTTCTGGGCCTCGGCCGCCGCCACGGTTTGCGCGCTGGTGCGGCTGTCGACAAAGAACTTGTTGCGCCGTTGCAGTTCAGCCATCAACCAGGCCATGGCGGCGGGTTGTGCAGTCATGCGGCTGCCCATGTGGTTATTGATGCCGGCGGTGTAGGGCACCGCCTTGAAGGCGGCGTCCAGGCGCTTGCCGAGTTCTTCGATGGGGAGTTCGGGGTGCCAGGCGAACGGACCGGTGGCCGGGTCCATGGGCATGTGCAGGATCACGATCTTGCCGGCCTTGTGCGCTTCGCGGGCGAATTCGGCAGCGTGGGGCGTGTCGGGCATGATTGCCGTGGTCACCGGCCCAGGCAGGGCCAGCACACGACGATCCCGGGGCAGGTTTTGCCCGAGGTCGTCGATGATGAGGGACAGGTAGGCTTTGGATGGCTCGCTGGCCGGGGTCGCGTGGGCGGCTCCAGCCAGGCTGCACAGCACAGCGATGATCAGGGCAAAACGCATATCAACGGCTGCGCGTGATGCTCAGGCCCTTGAGCAGGCTCAGCGCCTGGGCCAACTGGTAATCGTCGTCCTGCGGCATCGGCTTGGCTTTCTTGCTGCTGCCGGTCGGCTGGTCGGCGCCGCCGTTGCCATTGCCCAGGTGACCCTGCAGGTCGGCCTCTTTGTAATACTCGCTGTCGATCTCGTTGGTGATCTTGGCCTTGCGCACCTCGATGTCCGGCACAATGCCCTGGGCCTGGATCGAACGGCCATTCGGCGTGTAGTACAACGCGGTGGTGATCTTCAGCGCACGCTCGTTGTTCAGCGGCAGCACGGTTTGCACCGAGCCTTTGCCAAAGCTGGTGGTGCCCATCAATACACCGCGTTTCTGGTCTTGCAGGGCGCCGGCGACGATTTCCGAGGCCGAGGCGCTGCCGCCGTTGATCAGCACGGCCAGGGGCACGTTTTCGCTGAGGTCGTTGCCGGTGGCCGAGAAGCGCAGCTCGGAGTTGGCGATACGGCCCTTGGTGTACACGATCAGGCCCTTGGTGATGAAGTGGTCGACCACTTCCACCGCCGACTGCAGCACGCCGCCTGGGTTGTTACGCAGGTCGAGCACGATGCCGTTGAGCTTCTTGCCATTGTCCTTGCGCAGCTTGGCCAGGGCCTTGGCCACTTCGTCACCGGTCTTGACCTGGAACTGGGTGATGCGGATGTAACCGTAGCCCGACTCCAGCAGCTGGCTCTTCACGCTCTTGACCACAATGGTCGCGCGGGTCAGCGTCACGTCGAACGGGTTGCCGCCGTCGCGTACCAGGGTCAGGGTGATTTTCTGGCCGATCTTGCCGCGCATCTTGTCGACGGCTTCGGTCATGGTCTGGCCACGGGTCGGCTGGCCGTTGATCTTCACGATGAAGTCGCCGGCCTGGATGCCGGCCTTGGACGCCGGGGTGTCATCGATCGGCGAGACCACCTTGACGTTGCCGTCTTCGGAGCCGACTTCAATGCCCAGCCCGCCAAATTCACCACTGGTGCTTTCCTGCAACTCGGCGAAATCTTCCGGGCCCAGGTAGGCGGAGTGCGGGTCGAGGTTGCTGAGCATGCCCTTGATGGCGTTTTCCAGCAGGGTCTTGTCATCTACGGGTTCGACATAGGCGGCTTTGATCCGGTCCATGACCTCGGCAAAGGTGCGCAGCTCGTCCAGCGGCAACGGCGCCTTGGTGGTCGCGGCCGAGGCAGCAGGTGCCGCCGGAGCGGCCTGGTCGGCAAATGCCAGAGGCGCGCCGATCACCAGGGCGATCGTCAGGGCCAGCGAAGTGAGGCGGGACAAATGCAGCATGTCGAACGAACTCCTAATGTAGATGCAGCCCTATCCTTGGGAACGGCACCATTGTGCAGGATCGCTCGGGCGACCCTGCTGACGAATAGCGAAGTACAGCGCCGGGGTGTCCTGGCCACCACTGTTACCGACAGTGGAGATGGATTCACCGGCTTTTACAACATCACCTGCCGACTTGAGTAAAGTCTGATTGTGGCCGTAAAGGCTCAAATAGCCATTACCGTGGTCAAGAATCACCAACAAGCCGGCGCCGCGCAGCCAATCGGCAAACACCACGCGCCCACCGTGGACGGCGTGCACCTGGCTGCCGGCGGAGGCGCTGATCATCACGCCATCCCACTTCGCGCGGGTGTCATCGCCACGGGTTTCCCCAAAGCGTGCCAGTAGTCGACCATCAACGGGCCATGGAAGTTTGCCGCGGGCTGAAGCAAAAGGGCCGCCGAAATTCTCACCGGCGCTGGAAACCAGCGGGCCAGGCGCTGCACGCGCCGGTTTACGCGGTGCCGGCGCGTCCGAGGTGGCAGCCAGCTCGGCCTCACGCTGGCGCTTTTTTTCGGCTTCCTGCTGGGCGATCAGCGCTTTCTGACGCGCTTCTTCGGCCTCACGTGCCTGGCGGGCCAGGGTTTCTTCGATGGTCTTGAGCACCTTGGCCAGGTCGGCCTGGTCCTGCTCACGGGCCTGCAGCTTGGCGTCACGGGCCTTTACGTCGTCATTGAGTTTGGCCAAGGCCAGTTGGCGTTCCTTGCGGACCTTGTCCAATTCGTTGCGCTGAGTGTCGAGGGCGATTTTCTGGTCTTGCAGCTGCGATTGCTGGTTGCCGATTTCCTGCTCGACGTTGACCAACTGGCGCAGGGTCTCATTGAAGCTTTTGAGTTGCTCCAGGCGGGCCTTGCTCAGGTAGTCGTAGTAGGTCAGGGTGCGCGCGAATTTCTCGGGGTTCTGCTGGTTGAGCAGCAACTTTAGGTATTCCTGGCGGCCGTTCTGGTAGGCGGCACGGGCCTGGATCGCGATCAGGCGTTGCTGTTCAACGCGTGCGCTCTGGAGTTTTTTTTTCTCAGCGTCGAGTCGCTCCAGTTCCGACTCGCTCTTCTTTAATTCTTTCTGCAGCTCCTGGACCTGCTTCTCCAGCTTGCCCATCTCGGTTTCCGTGCCGCGCAGGTCTTTCTGCACCCCGGATTTCTCTTCCTGGAGCTTGCCGAGCAGTTTTTTCAGCTCGGTAATGTCCTGACGCGTAGCGTCCAACTGTTGTTGGGTTTGTGCGCGCTCATCGGCAAACGCCGGTTGGAGCAGGCAGACAAGAGCAAGGGTAATCAAGGCGCGAAGCATAGAGGCGGGCGACACCAGGGAAATGGACGGCCTAGTATGCCCGCCAAGCGCAGCAAAAAAAACGCCTCAAAGCCAACTGCTTTGAGGCGTTCGTCATAAAAAGCCGTTTAGGGCGATTTAATCGGTTGGTTTAAGGGGTTAAACAAAATCGAAGAAACGCCTTGAAACGCTCCGCTTGAACGGAGTTTTGGTTCTGGGAATAGACTCTCGAACCCGCTCATAAGGTAGTCGGCCCGATCGGTAATGCCCCGTATTCATGAACTCAAAGGCCAGAAAACTTGGCTTGATCACGGCTTGCCCGATTTGCGTAGCCTCGACCGGGCTCTTCGGTCCTGTTCGCTTGAGGAAGTGGCGACAGGCAAGGACATTGCTGATGCTGTTGAAGTCGTGGCTTCCAACTTGGGATTTACCGATTCAGCGTCCTCAGAAACTCGTATCGTTTCTCCGTTAGGAGAAGTGTTGATCCGGCTTGTAACGCTGCGGCACATAGTTGAAAAGCGACAAGATGCCAGAGAGCGATATGTGAAGTTTGCGCTGGATACACTCACCGGGCCTCTGGAAATTTGGCGTGTCGCTTACAGTGATGGTTCGACTCGTTTGGCCTTCATTGGCGCTTATGAAACCAAACGGCAAATGCTGGTGGTTGTGCATATCCAGGCAGGCAATCTGCTGTGGAATTTCATGCAGACCGATGCCAAGGCCTTGAACAAGCACCGTCATGGCGAACTGATCTACAGGCGTTACCAACTTTTATAGCAGGCAAAGAAAAGGGCAGTTCGAGAGAACTGCCCTAAATGACATGCTTGATATTCATATACACACCCTCAAGCGGGGGTGTGGAGGTCTCACCCTACGCTGATGTCCAGCCATCGACGGGGTTCCTACGCCAGTTATCGCCGCTGGAGGCAACTGGTTTCGCGCTCAGGTCTATTATTGACGGGCTACTCGCATTGAGCAACCCCTGAAATATTTTCAGACCAGGATTGAGGTGCCAGTCATCTCCACCGGCTTCTCCAACCCCATCAGCATCAGCATGGTCGGCGCCACATCCGCCAGCACGCCGCCATCACGCACCTTGAAATCACGCTTGCCAACATAGATGAATGGCACTGGCTCGGTGGTGTGAGCGGTGTGAGCCTGGCCGGTGGATTCGTCGGACATCTGCTCGCAGTTGCCGTGGTCGGCGGTGATCAGCGCTTCGCCGCCGACCTTTTCCAGGGCATCGACAATGCGGCCGACGCACAGGTCCAGGCATTCCACGGCCTTGGTCGCGGCTTCCAGGTTGCCGCTGTGGCCGACCATGTCGCCGTTGGCGTAGTTGACCACGATCACGTCGTAACGCTGGTGTTCAATGGCGTCGACGATCTTGTCGGTGACTTCCGGTGCGCTCATTTCCGGCTGCAGGTCGTAGGTGGCGACCTTTGGCGACGGGATCAGGATGCGTTCTTCGCCTGGGAACGGCTCTTCGCGGCCGCCGGAGAAGAAGAAGGTCACGTGGGCATATTTTTCGGTTTCGGCAATGCGCAGCTGGGTCTTGCCGTTTTTCGCCAGGTAGTCGCCCAACACGTTATCCAGCGTGCCTGCTGCAAAAGCGGCGGGGGCTGGGATGCTGGCGGCGTATTGGGTCAGGCCCACGTACTGCACTTTTGGCTGGCGGGTACGCTCGAACTCCTTGAAACCGTCCTCGACAAACACACGGCTCAGCTCGCGGGCGCGGTCGGCGCGGAAGTTCATGAACACCACGGCGTCGCCGTCTTCTACCTTCACCGGCTCACCAATGGTGGTGGCCTTGACAAATTCATCGCTCTCGCCACGGGCGTAGGCGGCTTCCAGGCCTTCCTGGGCGGTGGCGGCGTGGAATTCGGCCTGGCCGTCGACGATCAGGTTGTAGGCCTGGGAGACGCGGTCCCAGCGGTTGTCACGGTCCATGGCGAAGTAACGGCCCACCAGGCTGGCGATGCGGCCTTTGCCCAGTGCTGCGAAGGTGGCGTCGAGCAGTTCGATGGACGATTGTGCGCTTTTCGGTGGGGTGTCACGGCCGTCGAGGAAGGCGTGAAGGTAGATCTTATCGGCGCCGCGCTTGAAGGCCAGTTCGGCCATGGCGACCAGATGGTCCTGGTGGCTGTGGACGCCGCCATCGGACAGCAGGCCCATGAAGTGCACGGCCTTGCCGGCGGCCACTGCTTTATCTACCGCGGCGCAGATGGTCGGGTTCTCGAAGAACTCGCCATCGCGGATCGCTTTGGTCACGCGGGTGAAGTCTTGGTATACCACTCGTCCGGCGCCGAGGTTCATGTGGCCGACTTCCGAGTTGCCCATCTGGCCGTCCGGCAGGCCTACGTCCATGCCGGAACCGGAGATGAGTCCGTTGGGTACAGTGGCGGTCAGGCGGTCGAGTACCGGCTTCTTGGCCGCGTAGACCGCGTTGTCGTGGTGGCTTTCACTGTGTCCGAAGCCATCGAGAATTATCAGGACCAAAGGTTTAGGCGTAGTAGTCATAGATCCTCTCGCGGCGGTAATAAAGGAAGACAATTGAAAAGGGAGTGGCAGTTTAAAGCGAAGTTCCGACCACGTCACCGCTTTACGGGGGTTGGCCCCCCCTGACGGCTGTGTATACTTACCGCCATTTTAACGCCCTGGAACCTCCTTGATGGTTGATCACCTGATTGCATTTGCCACTGCCCACTACCTGCTTGTGGGTGCCTTCGTCATCCTGCTGGCGCTGCTGATCGCTCACGAATTGAGCCGCGGTGGCCGCAGCCTGAGCACGGCGGAGCTGACCGCGCTGGTCAACAAGGACGAGGCCGTTGTCGTGGACATCCGCCCAGCCAAGGATTTCGCCACCGGCCACATCGTCGGTGCCCTGAACATTCCGCAGGACAAGCTGATCGCGCGCCTGGCCGAGCTGGAAAAGCACAAGGCCAAGACCATTATCCTGGTCGACGCCCAAGGCCAGCACGCCGGCACCCACGCCCGCGAAATGCTCAAGACCGGTTTCACCGCGGCCAAGCTGTCCGGTGGCATCAGCAGCTGGCGCGCCGATAACCTGCCGCTGGTGAAGTGATATGAGCCAGGTTGTCGTGTATTCCAGCGATTGGTGCCCTTACTGCATGCGGGCCAAGGCTTTGCTTGAGAAAAAGGGCGTTGCCTTCGAAGAAATCAAGGTCGACGGCAAACCCCAGGTGCGCGCCGAAATGGCCCAGAAGGCGGGGCGTACGTCCGTGCCGCAGATCTGGATCGGCGCCAGGCACATCGGTGGTTGCGACGACCTGTTCGCCCTTGAGCGCGCCGGTAAACTCGATGCGCTGCTGCTCGTCTGACTCCTAAACCCTAAAAGACCCCAAGATCACAAGGATCTGCGATGACTGACCAACAGAACACCGAAGCTGCAGAAGCCCAAGCGCCACAGTTCTCGCTGCAGCGCATCTACGTGCGTGACCTGTCGTTCGAAGCGCCGAAAAGCCCGGCCATCTTCCGCCAGGAATGGACCCCAAGCGTTGCGCTGGACCTGAACACCCGCCAGAAAGCCCTGGAAGGCGACTTCCACGAAGTGGTGCTGACCCTGTCCGTGACCGTCAAGAACGGCGAAGAAGTGGCCTTCATCGCTGAAGTGCAACAGGCCGGCATCTTCCTGATCCAGGGCCTGGACGAAGCGTCCATGAGCCACACCCTGGGCGCGTTCTGCCCGAACATCCTGTTCCCGTATGCCCGCGAGACCCTGGACAGCCTGGTCACCCGTGGCTCGTTCCCGGCGCTGATGCTGGCTCCGGTGAACTTCGATGCCCTGTACGCTCAAGAGCTGCAGCGCATGCAACAGGAAGGTTCGTCGACGGTTCAATAAGTCGACACGGTAAAAAATGTGGGAGCGAGCTTGCTCGCGAATGCGGTACTTCAGTCGATATCTTCAGTGACTGACACACCGCTTTCGCGAGCAAGCCCGCTCCCACATTTGTTTTACGGTGTTATTTGAAGCCGAGTTGGCGCCAGCCCTCGTACACAGCAACCGCCACGGTATTGGACAGGTTCAGGCTGCGGCAGCCCTCGCGCATCGGCAAGCGCAGGCGATGACCGTCGGGCAGCGCGTCAAGCACCTCCGCCGGCAGGCCCCGGCTTTCCGGACCAAACAGGAAGGCGTCGCCTTCGGCGAAGCTGACATCATGGAACGGCTGCGAGCCCTTGGTGGTGAACGCGAACAACCGCGGGTGGCCCAGGCTTTCCAGGCAGCTGGCCAGGTCGGCGTGGCGCTGGAGCGTGGCGTACTCGTGGTAGTCCAGCCCGGCACGGCGCAGGCGCTTGTCGTCCATGTCAAAGCCCAAAGGCTCGATCAAATGCAGGTGGCAGCCACTATTGGCGCACAGCCTGATAACGTTGCCGGTATTCGGCGGAATTTCTGGTTGAAAAAGGATGACGTGAAACATGCACGGCTCCGAAGGTAAAGATGCGCTGCATTCTACCCCCGAAGAGGACCCAAGACCGAAGCTAATGCCACGGGTCATGGGCTCTTTGGCAATTGTTGGCTTGATGGTGGGCCTGATGATCGGCCGCCTGACCACGCCGGACCCGGTCGAGCTGCAACAGGTCGAGACCGCAGCGGACGGCGTAGTGGTGTGGTTCAACAGCGAACCCAAGCTGCACGGCGAGCATATCGACGGCACCGTGGCGCTGCTGTTCGACGCGCAAGGCAAGGCTGCCAGTGGGCAACTCAAGGTCAATGACAAGGATGTGAACTGGCGCGTGCGCAAGACCGATGGCGGCCTGTTACTGAACCTGGTGGCGGCTCGGCCGTTGCGCGGGGAATGGAAAGGAGAAAAGACTGAAGGCCGTTGGCGGCTGGAGATCCATCTCCAAGAGCAATAAAAGAGGGAGTTCCCGGCCTGCCTGTACCAGGGCTCCCAAAACGGGGTGAAGCTTTTAAAGCTTCGGTGTTAAAGAGGGAATCCCCGGCCTGCCTGTACCGAGGTTCCCCAAAGCGGTGTGGAGCGCGACGCGATTCGCATCAAGCACCCCGGGTGTAAAGAGGGGATTCTCGGCCTGCCTGTACCAAGGTCCCCGAAACTGGGTAGTACAAGGGTTATTGCAGGGCGCGTGCCAGAGTCGGCAAAGTGTGCCAAAAAATTTCTCCAGAAAGCGCAAAGCCCCGGAATACGGGGCTTTGGTGTTTTAGGCTTTTAGATTTTTATCAGTGAGGCCGAAGTCTCATAGGTTGGATCCATGCCCAATGCCGGTTCATGGTGCATTGAAGCGGTGCACCTTTAGCCCTCGTCGCCCTCGTCATCGTCACCACCGTCGACCTTCATCCCCAGCTCCTTGATCTTGCGAGTCAGCGTATTGCGGCCCCAGCCCAGCAACACGGCGGCATCGCGACGGCGACCGGCGGTGTGCTTCAGGGCGGTCTCGATCATGATTCGCTCGAACGCCGGCACGGCGCTGTCCAGCAGGTTCGACTGGCCGCGTGCCAGGGCCTGGTCGGCCCATTGGCGCAGGGCCTGCTCCCAGTTGGTCACCGGCGCCGAATCCTGTGGCAGGCTCAGCAGCTCCGGCGGCAGGTCGCTGATGTGCACTTCGCGGCCGGACGCCATCACTGTGATCCAGCGGCAGGTGTTCTCCAGCTGGCGCACGTTGCCGGGCCACGGCAGGTTCTTCAGGTATTCCTCGGTTTCGCTTTTCAGCAGCTTCGGCTCGACGGCCAGCTCCTGGGCAGCGCGGCTGAGGAAGTGACGGGCCAGGGTCGGGATGTCTTCGCGGCGGTCCGACATCCGTGGAATGTGAATGCGGATCACGTTGAGGCGATGGAACAAGTCCTCACGGAATTTTCCCGCGTGGACCAGGGTTTCCAGGTTCTGGTGGGTCGCGGCGATGATGCGCACGTCGACCTTGACCGGCGTGTGCCCACCCACCCGATAGAACTCACCGTCCGCCAGCACACGCAGCAGGCGCGTCTGGGTATCGGCTGGCATATCGCCGATTTCATCGAGGAACAGCGTGCCGCCGTCCGCTTGTTCAAAGCGGCCGCGGCGCAGGTTGGCCGCGCCGGTGAACGCGCCTTTTTCATGGCCGAACAGCTCGGACTCCATCAAATCCTTCGGGATAGCCGCCATGTTCAGCGCAATGAACGGCGAGGCCGCCCGTGGGCTGTGGCGGTGCAGCGCGTGGGCCACCAGTTCTTTACCGGTGCCCGATTCGCCGTTGATCAGCACGGTAATGTTGGAGTGGCTCAAGCGCCCGATGGCGCGAAACACTTCCTGCATCGCCGGCGCTTCGCCGATGATTTCCGGGGTGCGGGTCAGCGCTGGTGGTGCTTCCTGGCTTTGCTGTTCCTGGGCGTGCTGGTTGGCGCGCTTGACCAGCGCCACCGCCTCGTCCACGTCGAAAGGCTTGGGCAGGTATTCAAAGGCGCCGCCCTGATAGGACGCGACAGCGCTGTCCAGGTCCGAGTGCGCGGTCATGATGATCACCGGCAGGCGTGGATGCTGCTCGCGAATCCGCGCCAGCAGGTCCAGGCCGCTGGCGCCGGGCATGCGGATGTCGGAGATGATCACGTCGGGCTGCTGGCGTGCCAGGCGGCTCATCACCCCGTCGGCGCTGTCGAAGCTCTGGGTGGTCATGCCTTCCTGTTGCAAGGCTTTCTCGAGGACCCAGCGGATAGAACGGTCGTCATCGACGATCCAGACAGTTTCACTACGGCTCATGTCGATGGGGCTCCTTGTTCCAGTGGCAGAAAGATCGAGAAGGTGGTGTGGCCAGGATGGCTCTCACATTCGATCAGGCCCTGATGCTGGCTGATGATGTTCTGGGTAATGGCCAGGCCCAGCCCGGTACCGTCTGGGCGGCCGCTGACCATGGGAAAGAAAATGGTTTCCTGGAGTTCCGCAGGAATGCCCGGACCGTTGTCGATGATCTCGACCTTGGTCACCAGGCGATGGCGCACGTGGCCGATGGTGAACTGGCGCAGGGCGCGGGTGCGCAGGCTGATGCGGCCCAGGCGCAGCTCGTTCTGGCTGCTGATGGCCTGCATGGCGTTGCGCACGATATTGAGCACTGCCTGGATCATCTGTTCGCGGTCGATCAGTACATCCGGAATACTGGGGTCATAGTCGCGCACCAAGGTGATGCAGCCCTGGCTTTCGGCCTCGACCAGTTGGCAGACACGCTCCAGCACTTCGTGCACGTTGGTCATCGCCAGCGACGGCAGCTTGTTGGAGCCGAGCATGCGGTCCACCAGGTTACGCAGGCGGTCGGCCTCTTCGATGATGACGTTGGTGTAGTCCTTGAGGTTCTCGTCCGGCAGCTCGCGGGCCAGCAACTGCGCCGCGCCACGGATGCCGCCGAGTGGGTTCTTGATTTCATGGGCCAGGCCGCGCACCAGCATCTTGCTGGTCTCCTGCTTGGACAGCTGCGCTTCCTCCTTGGTGATGCGCAGCAGGCGGTCGCGGGGGTGCACTTCCAGCAACAGCAGGGTGGCGCCGTTGCTCAGGATCGGGGTCACGGCATAGTCGACGGTCAGCGTCTGGCCCGTAAGCGCCGTGAGCATCGCCTCGCGCTTGGTGAACGGGTGCGCCTGCTCCACCGCCTGGCGCAGCGAGCTCAAGGCTTCGGCCGACTCGGTGAACAATTCGCTGATGAACTGCCCATGGCTGCGCTGGCCGCTGATAGCCAGGAGCATCTCCGCCGCCGGGTTCATGTACTCAAGGCGCAGGTCGTCATTGAGCAGGATGGTCGCGGTGGTCAGGTTGTCGAGTAGCAAACGGTGCAGTGCATCGCTGATGGTCATCAGGACCTCTTTTGGAGCAAGGCGCGGGCTTGAGGCACACGCTGATACAAGGAAAATGCAAAAACCAAACCAAGGCTCCGAAAAGAAGCGTGCAAGCCCTGAAATGGGGGTTTTAGGCGCGAAACTGTGGCGTTCTGCCAGCTTGCTCGGGAAGTTTCGAACCAAAATGGGCTGGGTAGGTGGGAAGGGTGCAGCCTATCGCACCAATATAGTGCGGTTTTGTGAAGGTTGTTCAGGAAGTGGTGAACGGACCGTTTTCTATGTGAGGTGAAAACGATCCGCAGCGGTCAGTGTTGCTCTGACAGCGGCATGCCCGGTGTGCCCGCGTAAAACACCAGAAGCTCCACCGGGGTGTCTCCGGTGACGCCGCGATGCTCGGTGCCCACCATCTCGGCCAGGGTTTGGCCTTGCCTCAAGGTGCGTGTAGCCCCGCTGCTGCGGGCTTCAACGGTCAACTCACCCGAAACGATGTAGGCGGCGTTGGGCATGGGGTGGGTGTGCCAGGGCAGTTGCGTGCGCGCAGGGATCTTCAGGCGTATCAGCGTGAGCTGCGGCGGGCCAGCGGGGTAGGCCCTATAGGGCATGCCGTCCCACGACTCGCTGCTTTCAAGCAATACTTCTTTCTCGATTTGCGTAGCGTCCTTTGGTTGGACGCCGCAGCCAAGCAGCGTTAAACCCAGCATTGTTGCGATCAAGCACTTGCAGATATCCATGGTTCCATCCTGTTCGGTCAGTGAACAGTCAGGCTATGGCGATTGATCGCAGTGAGGATGCAGGACGGCGCCTCAAATCAAGTAGGTCGCGTACACAATTCTGCGGTGGCACGGATCATCGCCAGTTGACGCAACGGATCATTCAGCGGCTCATGCACGGCTTCGGCCAGCCACTGTGGGCACTGTGGGTCGGTGCGCTGCGGGGTGAAGTCCGCCAATTGCTGCAGCAGGCGTTTTTGCAGTTCGTCCAGCTGCGGGCGGATCTGTTTCACCAGGTCCGGCCGCGGATCGTCAGGCGCCTTGCCCTGGAACTGCCAGTCGGACAGATGGGTGTACTGCACCAGTTTGTTCGCCTCGATCTGCGCCGCGAAAAACTGCTCGACCGCGGCAGGCGCCAATGTGTAGCTCGGTGCTTGGGCGACGACGCTGGCGATCACTTCTTGTTCGCGCTTTTTGTCCTCTACAGGCTTGTGGCTGTCCCATTTGCTCAGGGCTACCTGGTCGGCGATCTCCAGGCGTTCGGCGATGCTGTTGAGCAGCGGGGCGAGCGTGGCGGGCGCCGCAGAGGCATTGGCGCTGATCAAGAACAGGGCAAAGGCGATTCGCAGGTTCAAGGTCGGTTTCCTTGTCGGGCAGTTGGGTGAGGTCTCAATAGTGAGGGTGTCAGGCTTTTATGTCAGGCAAAAAAAGACCTCCCGAAGGAGGTCTTTTTCATCACGCTACGTTAAATAGCGCTACCGGATCAGCAGCTGTAGTACAGCTCGTATTCCAGTGGGTGTACGAAGGTGCGAACCTTGATTTCTTCTTCGCTTTTCAGGCCGATGTAAGCGTCGATGAAGTCGTCGCTGAACACGCCGCCTTTGGTCAGGAACGCACGGCCCTTGTCCAGCTCTTCCAGGGCTTCTTTCAGGCTGCCGCACACTTGTGGGATCTCTTTGGCCTCTTCAGGCGGTAGGTCGTACAAGTTTTTGTCGGCGGCGTCGCCAGGGTGGATCTTGTTCTGGATACCGTCCAGGCCAGCCATTACCAGGGCAGCGAAGGCCAGGTACGGGTTGGCTGCTGGGTCCGGGAAGCGGGCTTCGATACGGCGAGCGCGAGGGCTGGACACGTAAGGAATACGGATCGAAGCGGAACGGTTGCGTGCCGAGTAGGCCAGCATTACCGGTGCTTCAAAACCTGGGACCAGACGCTTGTAGGAGTTGGTCGACGGGTTGGTGAAGCCGTTCAGGGCCTTACCGTGCTTGATGATACCGCCGATGAAGTACAAGGCAGTGTCGGACAGGCCGGCATAACCTTCGCCAGCGAAGGTGTTCTTGCCATCTTTGGCGATGGACAGGTGAACGTGCATACCCGAACCGTTATCGCCGTACAGTGGCTTAGGCATGAAGGTAGCGGTACGGCCGTAAGCGACTGCAGTGTTGTGTACGCAGTACTTCAGGGTCTGTACTTCGTCAGCCTTGGCAACCAGGGTGTTGAACTTCACACCGATTTCGTTCTGACCGGCAGTGGCCACTTCGTGGTGGTGCACTTCGATGACCAGGCCCATGTCTTCCATGGCGTTGCACATGGAGGTACGGATTTCGTGGTCGTGGTCGAACGGCGGAACTGGGAAGTAGCCACCTTTGATACCTGGACGGTGGCCATGGTTGCCGCCTTCCACGTCCTGGTCGGACATCCAGGAGCCTTGTTCGGAGTAGATCTTGAACATGGAGCCGGAGATGTCGGACTTGAACTTAACCTGGTCGAAGATGAAGAATTCTGGCTCTGGGCCTACGAATACGGTGTCACCGATACCGGTGGACTTCAGGTATTCCTCGGCACGCTTGGCGATCGCACGTGGGTCGCGGTCGTAGCCTTGCATGGTCGAAGGCTCGATCACGTCGCAGACCAGGATCAGGGTCGGCTCTTCGGTGAACGGGTCGAGTACGGCAGTGCTGTCGTCCGGCATCAGGATCATGTCGGAGGCTTCGATGCCTTTCCAGCCAGCGATGGAGGAACCGTCGAACATTTTGCCTTCTTCGAAGAAAGCTTCATCCAGCGCGTCGCGAGCCGGCATGGTCACGTGGTGCTGAGTGCCTTTGGTGTCCGTGAAGCGCAGATCAATCCATTTAACGTCATGATCTTTGATGAGTTGAACCGACTTCGACATAGTGTCCTCCGGGTGGCTTCGGGCTGGGGTAGTGGAGTTAGCCCTTAGAATGTGGGTGATGCCGGCGCGGATAGTCCGCCATGGCAACCTGCCTCACAAGAGAGCAAATTGCATGCCAGTGCGCCAACATGGGTTTTCTGCTCCAAAAACGCCCCTATAAAGGTGCATTGCGACAAAAGCCCAAAAATAGCGCACCGCAATGTAGCGCAAAGGCGCACAAATGCACCTCTTTAGTGCGTTGCGCTTGTGATGCATATTAACTGGTTAAACCTTGAGCGATTTCCGCTATAATCCGCGCCCCCCTTTTTCAGCAGGCCCGGCGCGCGCTGTTTCCATGAAATTAATCGTAAAAGTCTTCCCCGAGATCACCATCAAAAGCCGACCGGTACGGACGCGTTTCATCCGTCAATTGGCCAAGAACATCCGTGCCGTGCTCCGCGATCTGGACCCGGCTGTGGTGGTGAACGGCGTGTGGGACAACCTCGAGCTGGAAACCCGTGTCACCGAGCCCAAAGCCTTGAAGGACATGACCGAGCGCCTGAGCTGCATGCCGGGTATCGCGCATTTCCTGCAGGTGGATGAGTACCCGCTGGGCGACTTCGACGACATCACCGAGAAGTGCAAACAGCACTACGGCAGTGAGCTGGAAGGCAAGATCTTTTCGGTGCGCTGCAAGCGTGCCGGCAAGCACACTTTCAGCTCCATGGATGTCGAAAAATACGTCGGCAGCAAGCTGCGTCGCGAGTGCGGCGCCGCCGGAATTTCCCTGAAAGCGCCGCAAATTGAAGTGCGCATGGAAATTCGCGACCAACGGTTGTTTGTCATCCACAGCCAGCACAACAGCATCGGCGGCTACCCGCTGGGCGCCCTGGAACAGACCCTGGTCTTGATGTCCGGCGGTTTCGACTCCACGGTGGCGGCCTACCAGATCATGCGCCGCGGCCTGATGAGCCACTTCTGCTTCTTTAACCTGGGCGGGCGTGCACACGAATTGGGCGTGATGGAAGTCGCGCACTTTATCTGGAAGAAGTACGGCAGCTCCCAACGCGTGCTATTTGTGAGCGTACCGTTCGAGGAAGTGCTGGGCGAAATTCTCGGTAAAGTCGATAACGGTCATATGGGCGTGGTATTGAAGCGTATGATGTTGCGCGCCGCGTCGCAGATTGCCGACCGCTTGCAGATCGACGCGCTGGTGACCGGTGAGGCGATCTCCCAGGTGTCCAGCCAGACGCTGCCGAACCTGTCGATCATCGACTGCGTTACCGAGAAGCTGGTGTTGCGCCCGCTGATCGCCAGTCACAAGCAGGACATCATCGACCTGGCAGAAGAAATCGGCACCGCCGACTTCGCCAAGCACATGCCCGAGTACTGCGGGGTCATTTCGGTGAACCCCAAGACCCACGCCAAGCGTCACCGCGTGGAGCATGAAGAGAAAGAATTCGACATGGCGATTCTGGAGCGTGCGCTCGAGAACGCCAAGCTGGTCCCGATCGATCGTGTGATCGACGAACTGGGCCAGGATGTGAAGATCGAAGAAGTCAGCGAAGCCCTGGCCGGCCAGATCGTCATCGACATCCGTCACCCGGACGCCGCTGAAGATGAGCCGCTGGAAATCGCCGGCATCGACGTACAAACGCTGCCGTTCTATGCATTGAACGCGCGTTTCAAGGAACTGGATAACAGCCGTCAGTACCTGCTGTATTGCGACAAAGGCGTGATGAGTCGCCTGCATGCCCACCATTTGCTCAGTGAGGGGCATGCCAATGTGCGCGTTTATCGACCGAGCTAAGAGCCCGGGGCTGTTTGCCTGTGGCCTGCGTCACCGGCCCCCCGACTCTGCCGTCAAGCTGTAACGGCAAGGCCTGACTCTACTGTTAATCGCTGCCACGACCTGTCAGCACACCGAATCCTCTGATCGAGATACACAAGTGATCGAAAATCTACGTAACATCGCCATCATTGCTCACGTTGACCATGGTAAAACCACCCTGGTAGACAAACTCCTGCGTCAATCCGGCACCCTGGAGCGCAACGAGCTCAACGACGAGCGCGTGATGGACTCCAACGACCAGGAAAAAGAGCGCGGTATTACCATCCTGGCTAAAAACACCGCTATCAACTGGAACGGCTACCACATCAACATCGTGGACACCCCGGGCCACGCCGACTTCGGCGGCGAAGTAGAACGCGTAATGTCGATGGTTGACTCCGTTCTGCTGCTGGTTGACGCTCAAGACGGCCCTATGCCGCAAACCCGTTTCGTGACCAAGAAGGCTTTCGAAGCCGGCCTGCGTCCGATCGTGTGCATCAACAAGGTTGACCGTCCAGGCGCGCGTCCGGATTGGGTTCTGGACCAGATCTTCGACCTGTTCGACAACCTGGGTGCCACCGAAGAACAGCTGGACTTCAAAGTCGTCTACGCCTCGGCCCTGAACGGCATTGCCGGTCTGGAACACACCGACATGGCTGAAGACATGACCCCGCTGTACCAGTCGATCGTCGACAACGTACCAGCGCCGAAAGTTGACCGTGACGGCCCGTTCCAGATGCAAATCTCGGCACTGGACTACAACAGCTTCCTGGGTGTTATCGGTGTTGGCCGTATCGCTCGTGGTAGCGTCAAGCCGAACACCCCGGTTGTCGCCATCGGCGCCGACGGCAAGAAGCGTAACGGTCGTATCCTGAAGCTGATGGGTCACCACGGTCTGCACCGTATCGACGTTGAAGAAGCTTTCGCCGGCGACATCGTGTGCGTAAGCGGTATGGACTCGCTGTTCATCTCCGACACCCTGTGCCAGCCAGACAACGTCGAGGCGATGAAGCCTCTGACCGTTGACGAGCCAACCGTTTCCATGACCTTCCAGGTAAACGACTCGCCATTCTGCGGTAAAGAAGGCAAGTTCGTGACCTCCCGTAACATCAAGGAACGCCTGGACAAAGAGCTGCTGTACAACGTTGCTCTGCGCGTTGAAGAAGGCGACTCGGCTGACAAGTTCAAGGTTTCCGGCCGTGGTGAGCTGCACCTCTCGGTACTGATCGAAACCATGCGTCGCGAAGGCTTCGAAATGGGCGTTGGTCGTCCAGAAGTGATCATCCGTCAGGTTGACGGCGTGAAGCAGGAACCGTTCGAAAACGTCACCATCGACACCCCGGAAGAATCCCAGGGCAAGGTGATGGAAGAGATGGGTCTGCGTAAAGGCGACCTGACCAACATGGTGCCGGATGGCAAAGGCCGTGTACGTCTGGAATACAACATCCCTGCGCGTGGTCTGATCGGTTTCCGTAACCAGTTCCTGACCCTGACCAACGGTGCTGGCATCCTGACCTCGATCTTCGATCGCTACGACACCATGAAGTCCGGCGACATGTCCGGCCGTCAGAACGGTGTTCTGGTATCGGTAGAAACCGGCAAGGCGCTGACCTACTCCCTGGAAACCCTCCAGGCGCGTGGCAAGCTGTTCGTTGAACACGGTCAAGAGATCTACAACGGTCAGATCGTTGGTCTGAACAGCCGTGACAACGACATGGGCGTCAACCCAACCAAAGGCAAGAAGCTCGACAACATGCGTGCTTCGGGCAAAGACGAAACCATCGCTCTGGTTCCACCTGTTCGCTTCACCCTGGAACAGGCCCTGGAATTCATCCAGGACGACGAGCTGTGCGAAGTCACGCCTAAATCGATCCGCCTGCGTAAGAAGATCCTGGACGAAGGCGAGCGTACCCGCGCTGCCAAGAAAGCCAAGAACTGAGTTAACTCAGGCTGAATGAAAAACGCCCCCGGTCGAAAGGCCGGGGGCGTTTTTTTGTGCCTGCAGTTTGTGTAGTGGCTGTACTGGCCCCTTCGCGAGCAAGCCCGCTCCCACATTCGACCGAGTTCCAACTTTGGAATGCGTTCAAATGTGGGAGCGGGCTTGCTCGCGAAAGCGGTAGTCCAAGCAATACAAAATTGGGATCAGAACTTGTCGAGGGTCTTGAACTTGGTCTCGCGCACCACTTCCTTCGGCTTGTACGCGCAATACCCCGGCCGCGGCCCGATCTTTGGGTGGTTACGGCAAGTATCCGGGCGCTTGTCATAAATAGTGCAGAAGCGCGTCTTACGATCCAGGAACAGGCAATCGTTGTTGCTCATGCGCTGCAGGGTAAAAATCTCGGACTTGGAGTTGAAGCGCTCGACGATGCCTTCCTTCTGCAACCGCTTGGCGATGTTCTTCGCCGGGTCGCCCAGCTCGAATTCATCGACCAGGCCAATGCGGATCAGGTCCTTGACCTTCACTTCGACCGGCAGCGTGCAGCAGCTGGACACGCAACCACCGCACATGTGCGCGGAATATTTCTGCCACGTTTCGAGACGGTCGAGTTCCGCGGCGGCGATCAATTGAGGCTTCATCAGGGTTCCAAAAGGTGGGGCTGTATCCGGGCGCGCGATCATACCGGGATTGGTGATTTTTTGAACAATATTTTGTGGGTTTCGGCCAGAAGGTGCGCGTTTGCCAAAAGCAGGCACGGCCAATGCATCAAAACCCTGCAAAGGTAAATGCGTTAAAAAAGTGCCGAACCAGAGCGTCTACCGTCTGTCAGACCGTCTAGGCTTTAGCAACTCCTTCTATCTCGCCCGAGGTCGCAATTGATGTCTCAGGAACCACTTGCACGAGAAGCAGAGGTAGCCGCATTTCGCGATGCCGTCTTGACCAAACTCACCTACGCGGTGGGCAAGGACCCGGATCACGCCTTCGACCACGACTGGTTCGAAGCCATTGCCCTGGCCGCGCGCGACCAGATGGTCGATCACTGGATGGACCACACCCGGCGCATTTACCGCAAAGGCCAGAAGCGGGTTTACTACCTTTCCCTGGAATTTCTCATCGGCCGCTTGCTCTATGACAGCCTGAGCAACCTCGGCGTGCTGGAGATTGCGCGCGAAGCGCTATCGGAGTTGGGCGTCGATCTGGAGCGCATCCGCCTGCTGGAGCCCGATGCCGCGCTCGGTAACGGTGGCCTGGGCCGCCTGGCGGCGTGCTTCATGGAAAGCATGTCGACCCTGGGTGTGGCCGGCCACGGCTATGGCATCCGTTATGAACACGGCCTGTTCCGCCAGGCGATTGTCGATGGTTGGCAACAGGAGCAGACCGAACACTGGCTGGACTTCGGCAACCCCTGGGAATTCGAACGCCCTGAAGTGGTGTACCCGATCGGCTTTGGCGGCAGCGTCGAAACCCTGGATGACGGCACCGGCAAGATGGTTCAGCGATGGACCCCCAATGAAACCGTGCGCGCCATCGCTTATGACACGCCGGTGGTCGGCTGGCGCGGCGCAAGCGTCAACACCTTGCGCCTGTGGCGTGCCCGTGCGGTGGAAGACCTGCACCTGGAACGCTTCAACGCCGGTGATCACTTGGGCGCCGTCGCCGAAGTAGCGCGTGCCGAAAGCATCTCCCGAGTGCTTTACCCGGCCGATAGCACCGAAGCAGGGCAGGAGCTGCGCCTGCGCCAGGAATACTTCTTCGTCGCCGCCTCCCTGCAAGACCTGCTGCGCCGCCACAAGAACATGCACGGCTCGGTGCTGAGCCTGGGCGAACACGCTGCGATCCAGCTCAACGACACCCACCCGTCCATCGCCGTGGCCGAGTTGATGCGTCAGTTGGTGGACCTGCACGACATTCCATGGGAAGCCGCGTGGGATGTCACTGTCGAAACCCTTTCCTACACCAACCACACCTTGTTGCCTGAGGCATTGGAAACCTGGCCTGTAGGCTTGATGGAACGCATGCTGCCCCGGCACATGCAGATCATCTACCTGATCAACGCCCAACACATCGATTCGCTGCGCGCCAAAGGCATCCATGACTTTGACGTGCTGCGCGCCGTGTCCCTGATCGAAGAAGACAACGGCCGCCGCGTGCGCATGGGCAACCTGGCGTTCCTCGGTTCCCACAGCGTCAACGGTGTGTCCGGCTTGCACACCCAATTGATGCGCAGCACCGTGTTCTCCGAGCTGCACAAGCTGTACCCGGAGCGCATCAACAACAAAACCAACGGCATTACCTTCCGTCGCTGGTTGTACCAGGCCAACCCCAAGCTCACGTCCATGCTGGTGGAAGCGCTCGGCCCGGACATTCTCGACAAGCCCGAAGAGCGGCTGGTGGAGCTTGAGCCATTTGCCGAAAAACAGACGTTCCGCAAGGCCTTTGCCGAGCAGCGTTTGCACAGTAAGCGGGCGCTGGCGGACATCATTCATGAGCGCCTGGGCATTGCGGTCAACCCGGCGGCGATGTTCGACGTGCAGGTCAAGCGGATCCACGAATACAAGCGTCAACTGCTCAACCTGCTGCACACCGTGGCGTTGTACCAGGCGATCCGCGCCGAACCGGGCACCGACTGGGTGCCGAGGGTGAAGATCTTCTCCGGCAAGGCGGCGGCCAGTTATCACCAGGCCAAGTTGATCATCAAGTTGACCAACGACATCGCCCGAACGGTCAACAACGACCCGACCGTGCGCGGTTTGCTCAAGGTGGTGTTCCTGCCCAACTACAACGTCAGCCTGGCGGAAAGCATTATTCCGGCGGCGGACTTGTCGGAGCAGATTTCCACTGCCGGCTTCGAAGCGTCGGGCACCAGCAACATGAAATTCGGCCTCAACGGCGCGCTGACCATCGGCACCATGGACGGCGCCAACGTGGAAATGCATGAGCGTGTGGGTGCCGAGCACATGTTTATCTTCGGCCTCAGTGCGCAGCAGGTGGAAGCCCGCAAGCATGCGGGTGAATTCAATGCGGGTCCTGATATCGCGGCCTCTCATCGGTTGAACGACGTGCTGCAAGCGATCCGGGGCGGGGTGTTCTCGCCGGATGATCCGGGCCGCTACGTAGGGTTGATCGATGGACTGATCGACTACGACCGCTTTTTGGTGTGTGCCGACTTCGATTCGTACTGGGACGCCCAGGCGCGAGTCGAGGCGCATTGGCATGATTCCAAGGCGTGGTGGCGTTCGGCGGTGCTGAATACGGCGCGTATGGGCTGGTTCAGTTCGGATCGTACGATCAGGGAGTACGCCACGGAGATCTGGAAAGCCCTCGACTGAGTTTTCCAGATCTGTGCCCCAAGGCCCAACCTCTGTTGGGCCTTGTCGATATACTAGGCCTCGGTTTGCTTAGGGATATCGACCATGCAATGGATTTTCATGCTGATTGGCCTGGTGCTCGGCTGGACGCTCGACGAGTCGTTCAGTGATGCGGGCATCGGTGCGCTGCTGGGGTTGGGCATTGGCCAGGCGATTCGCCTGGCGCAGCTGTCGGCCAAGGCGGACCAGCAGGCACGTCAGTTGGAAACCACGCAGAAGTCGCTGATTGCGCTGGGCGAACGCCTGCGGCAGTTGGAAGTCCCTGCGCCTGCAAGCAGCATGAGGGTTGAACCCTCTGTTCCTGAATCGGCACCTGTCGCCAAGTCGCCCGAATTGGTGTGGGAGCTGCCTGCCGAATTGGCACCCGTTGCCCTGGTCCCTGAGCCAAGCCAGCCGCTGTTGGATGACGTGTGGACGCCAGCGCCGACGCCTAAAGCACCCGCAACCCCTCGCGGCCCGAACATGATCGAACGCGCCATCGACGGCGCGCGCAATTGGCTGCTCGGCGGCAACACCGTGCTGCGCGTCGGCGTGGTGCTGTTATTCCTCGGCCTTGCCTTCCTGCTGCGTTATGCCACTGAAGGCATGGTGGTGCCGATCGAGCTGCGGTACGCCGGTGTTGCCGCCGCTGCATTGGGCCTGCTGGGCCTGGGCTGGTGGCTGCGGCTGCGTAACGGCAGCTACGGCTTGATGCTGCAAGGTGCGGGCATTGCGGTGTTGTACCTCACAGTATTTGCGGCGATGCGTTTGCATCCGCTGATCGATCCCGGCGCGGCGATGGGCTTGCTGGTTGCCGTCACGGTATTTTCAGCGATCCTGGCGATCACCCAGGATGCGCTCGGCCTGGCCTGTGCGGCAGCGTTGGGCGGTTTTGCGGCGCCGATCCTGGTGTCGACCGGCGCCGGAAGCCATGTGGCGTTGTTCAGCTACTTTGCGTTGCTCAACGCCGGCATTCTCGTGATTGCCTGGTTCAAAGCCTGGCGCCTGCTGAACGTGATTGGTTTTGTAGGCACCTTCGGCATCGGTTTCGCCTGGGGCATGCGCTCTTACACCCCGGAGCTGTTGTGGAGCACCGAGCCGTTCCTGATCCTGTTTTTCGCGATGTACCTGGCTATCGGCCTGTTGTACGCCCGGCGCACATTGCTGGAGGCGGGCGAGGGCGACAGCCTGGGTGCGCAATGGCGCAAAGGCAACTATGTCGACGGCACCTTGTTGTTCGGCCCGCCGCTGGTGGGCTTCGGCTTGCAGTTCGCGCTGGTGCAACACCTTGAGTTCGCCGCTGCGTTCAGTGCGCTGGGCCTGGGCATCCTTTACATGGTCTTGGCGCGTGTACTCAGTGGCGGGCGCGCCGTGCTCCTGACGGAAACCTGTCTGGCCCTGGGCGTGATCTTCGCCAGCCTGGCCATTCCCTTGGGGCTCGATGCACGCTGGACGGCTGCGGCGTGGGCTGTCGAAGGCGCCGGGATCTTCTGGCTCGGTCTACGCCAGCATCGCCCCGTGGCGCGGGCGTTCGCCTTGCTGCTGCAACTGGGTTCGCTGTTCGCCTTCCTCAGCGAGCTGCGCGATGGCCAGGACACCTTGCTGCAGGGGCCTCCACTAGGGGCGTTGTTGCTGGGCGCGGCATTGTTGTTCAGCTTTTATCAACTACACAAAGCCGCGCCGGAGCAGACCCGGCGTTGGGAGCGTCTCGGCGCTCCAGGGCTCGCCGTACTTGGCCTGGGTTGCGCTTACCTGCTGGCGCCGCTGTTGTTTTCAACCCAAGGCAGCATCGTCGGTTGGGCGGTTGCTGGCCTTGCGACCCTGTGGGCGGGCCAGCGAATCTGCTCGCCCGTGGTGGTGCGCTGTGGCGTTGCTGTGCAAGTGCTTGCGGGCGCGCTGTTTGCCCTCGACCCGGTGAACAATGCCTGGACGCCGATGATCATTGCCTTGGCGGCAATGCTCGGCGCCTGGCGCTTACCCCGTGGCCGTTTGTCCGCAGGTCTGCTGGCCTGGGGCGTGGCGTGGTGGGCGCTGGCGGTGATCATTGAAGTGTGGCGCTTGGCACCTGCGGCGTTGCACGCGCCGCTGTTGCTGCTGGCGGCTGCGTTGAGCGGGGTGATCTGGACGGCAGTGGCGCTGCGTTTGCGCTGGGTGGCGTTGGGTATCGCCAGCACGTTGCTGATGCCTGCGGCGGGCTTGGTGTTGTGGGGCGCGTGGACCGAGTATTACCACCCTGCCGCGCAGTTCGGCTGGCTGGCCTGGCTGGCGGTGTTCGTGGTGCATTTCATCTCGCTGCGGCGTTTGACGGCATTGGTGCCTGGAAAAGTCTTGAGCGCGGCTCATGTGCTGGGCTGCTGGATGCTGATCGGCGTGCTGGCGCTGGAATTGCGCTATGGCCTGCTGGTGCTGTCGAGCGAATACAACGCCTGGCGCTGGCTGGGCTGGGCGATCCTGCCAAGCCTGTACCTGGTGCTGGCCGCCGCGCCGCGCAGTTGGCCGTGGCCCGTTTCGGCATATCCAAGGGAATACCGCGTGCTCGCCGCGTTGCCGCTGGCGGTGCTGATGCTCGGTTGGTTCTGGCTGGCGAATATCTTCAGTGACGGCACGGCCAAGCCGCTGCCCTATGTGCCGCTGCTCAACCCGCTGGACCTGGGCCTGTTGTTCGCGCTGCTGGGCATTTACCTGTGGTCGCGCAGTGTGGCGCCGGAGCGTGGGCCGCGTGTCGAGCTGATCGCCCAGGGCGTGGCCGGCATTTCGCTGTTCGCCTTTTTTACTGCGCTGGTGATGCGCACAGCCCACCATTGGGGCGGCGTGCCGTTTTATCTGGATGCGCTGCTGGAGTCCATGTTGGTGCAGGCTGGCCTGTCGATCGTCTGGACCCTGATCGCCCTCGGCCTGATGATCGGCGGCCACCTGCGCCATCGCCGCGAAGTGTGGCTGATCGGTGCGGCACTGATTGCGGTGGTGGTGGCCAAGCTGTTCTTTGTCGAGCTGAGCAATCGTGGCGGCTTGGCGCGGATCGTGTCGTTTATCGGCGTGGGCGGTTTGTTGCTGGTGGTGGGCTACTTTGCGCCGCTGCCGCCCAAACGCGTTGAAACTGAGGGAGCGTCTTCTTGATGGGCAAGCTGAGTCTGAGTGGGTTGACGGTGTGGATGCTGTGCTCGGCGGCGTTTGCTCAAGAACGTCCGGCCGATTTCGCCACCCAGGTGCCGCTGGCCGTGAGCGGCACGGGTCCCTGGTATCGCC
This sequence comes from Pseudomonas sp. IPO3749, assembly GCF_013386605.1. NCBI lineage: Bacteria > Pseudomonadati > Pseudomonadota > Gammaproteobacteria > Pseudomonadales > Pseudomonadaceae > Pseudomonas > Pseudomonas sp. IPO3749. The sequence goes on from NZ_JACARN010000003.1 coordinate 41,727, forward strand.
TGGAGCTGCCATTGGCGGTTCAACTAAGTGCACGTCAGGCCGATCTCAGCGATGTGCGGGTATTCAACGCTGCCGGTGAACCCCAGGCCTATGCGTTGTCGCGTCAGTCCGCGCAACGCTCCGAGACTCGCAACGTCACCGACGTGAAGTGGTTCCCGCTGTACGCTGCCGATACCGAGCAAGCCTTGCCCGACGTGGTGATGAAGGCCACCACCACAGGCACCCTGGTGGAAATCACGCCATCCTCTGCGCCCAAACCCGGCAAGCAAGTGCTGCGCGGCTGGGTGTTGGACGCCAGTGCAATCAAGGCGCCTTTGCAGCAATTGAGCCTGGACTGGAGCCATGAGCAAGAAGGCTTCCAGCGTTTCAGCATTGAAGCCAGTGATGACTTGCAGCACTGGCAAGCCTGGGGCGATGGGCAAGTGGCGCGCTTGTCATTTGCCGACGAACGGGTCGAGCAGCATGACGTGAGCCTGCCGGGGCAATCGGCGCGTTACTTGCGCCTGGTCTGGCAAGGCCAGGCCGCGCCATTGCTGACCTCTGCCCAGTTGGTGAGTGCCACCCGCAGCCACTTGCCCCTGCCATTGGTATGGTCGCAACCGTTGGCGGGCACGCGGCTCAAGGCCGGGGAATACAGCTGGCAGTTGCCCACGGGGCTGAGTCTTGAGCGGCTGCGCATCGAGTTGAAACAACCCAACACCTTGGCGCCCGTGACGCTGGCGGGGCGCAGGGACAGCCTGCAGGCCTGGCAGCCCCTGAGCAATGGCTTGCTGTATCGCCTGACCCAGAATGGTCGGGATGTGGTGCAGGATGAATTGCAGCTGCCGGGCCAGACGGTTGCCGAACTCAAGTTGACCGTCGATGAGCGCGGTGGCGGCCTGGGGGGCGAGGCGCCGGCGCTGCGTTTTGCGGTGCGTGCTACGCAGTTGGTGTTCCTGGCGCGGGGCGAGCCGCCGTTCATCCTGGCGCTGGGCAATGCGTCGGCCAAGGCGGCGAACCTCCCGCTCTCGACCTTGATCCCCGACTACAGCGCCGAGCGTCTCAAGACGTTGGGGCAGGCAACGGTCACCGGGGAAATCGCCACTGCGCCGCCCGCGGTCGCGCCCGCTGCCGATACCGCAACAGACTGGAAAAAACTCGGCCTCTGGGCCGTGTTGCTGCTCGGCGTGGCGGCACTGGGCGCCATGGCCTACAGTTTGCTGCGCAAGCCGCCGGTGGCACGTTAAATAAAGTCCATGAACTCTATTGGGTTTAAATCCTCTGATAGGAGGAAATACGCCCCGACTCGCGTTAAACTGCGCGGGTTTTCAAGCCCCCCCTTTTCCGGAGCCTTACATGTCCCGCGTTACCTTGAGTCGCTATTTGATTGAGCAGACCCGCAGCAACAACACGCCTGCCGATCTGCGCTTCCTTATCGAAGTGGTGGCGCGTGCTTGCAAGGAAATCAGCCACGCCGTGTCCAAAGGCGCACTGGGTGGTGTCCTGGGCAGCATGGGCACCGAAAACGTGCAGGGCGAAGTGCAGAAGAAACTCGACGTGATCTCCAACGAGATCCTGCTTGAAGCCAACGAATGGGGCGGTCACCTGGCCGGCATGGCGTCCGAAGAAATGGACAATGCCTACCAGATCCCCGGCAAATACCCGAAAGGCGCCTACCTGCTGGTGTTTGACCCACTGGACGGCTCGTCCAACATCGACATCAACGCTCCGGTTGGTACGATCTTCTCGGTACTGCGTTGCCCGAACGAATACCTGAGCCAGAACGAGCCGCTGAACGAGAAAGCGTTCCTGCAGCCAGGTACCCAACAGGTTGCTGCCGGCTACGCCATCTACGGCCCACAGACCATGCTGGTGCTGACCTTGGGCGACGGCGTCAAGGGCTTCACCCTGGACCGCGAAATGGGCAGCTTCGTACTGACCCACGAAGACATCACCATTCCTGCTTCTACTCAGGAATTTGCGATCAACATGTCCAACCAGCGCCACTGGGAAGAACCTGTGACCCGCTACGTGGGCGAGTTGATGGCCGGTGAAGAAGGCCCGTTGAAGAAAAACTTCAACATGCGCTGGGTGGCTGCGATGGTTGCCGACGTGCACCGTATCCTGACCCGTGGTGGCCTGTTCATGTACCCACGCGACAGCCGCGAGCCGTCCAAGCCAGGCAAACTGCGCCTGATGTACGAAGCCAACCCGATGTCCTTCCTGGTTGAGCAAGCCGGCGGCGCGTCCACCGACGGCCACCAGCGCATTCTCGACATCCAGCCTGAAGGCCTGCACCAGCGTGTGGCGGTGTTCCTGGGTTCGAAGGAAGAAGTTGAGCGGGTGACGGCGTATCACAAGAAGTAACGTGATGCGATAAGTGGCTGGCGTTGTTGTGAGCCGGTTCACCCTTGAAGAAGCCCCGAAACGTTTCAGCGTTTTCGGGGCTTTTTTGTTTTCGCTCATCGGGAACCAGACACCTCTTTTCCCTTCTAAGCTTCTGGCAGATACCCACGCTGCTTCGTCCCTCCAGGAGTTTTTCCATGTCGTTACGCCGTCTCGCTTTGCTGGCTTTTTGCGTGCTGTTGGCCGCTTGCAGCAAGGTCAACCAAGAAAATTATCAAAAATTGTCGGCTGGCATGGCCAAGGCTGAAGTGGAGTCGTTGCTGGGCAAGCCAACCGATTGCTCCGGCGCGCTGGGCATGTCCAGTTGCACCTGGGGCGATAAAAACAGCTTTATCAGCGTTCAATATGCCGGTGACAAGGTTCTGATGTTTTCCGGGCAAGGCCTGAAGTAAACCGGGGCGAGAGCCTGCGGGAGAAGAAGAATGATCCGTTTTGTTTTGTTCCTTTGTGCCAGCCTGTTTTTGGCGGGCTGCGCCAGCCATTCTGGCGATGATCTGCAACCCAAGACAGCGAGCAACGTCAATCTCAAGCGTTACCAGGGCACCTGGTATGAGTTGGCTCGATTGCCGATGTACTTCCAGCGCAACTGCGCGCAGTCCGAAGCCCGCTACACCTTGTTGCCCGATGGCGACATGTCGGTGTTCAACCGCTGCCTGACGACCGAATGGAAGTGGGAAGAAGCCAAGGGCACCGCCACCCCGCAAGTGCCTGGCAAGACCGACAAGCTCTGGGTGGAATTCAACAATTGGTTTACCGCGCTGTTGCCGGGCGTTGCCAAGGGCGATTACTGGGTGCTGTACGTCAGTGATGACTACAAGACCGCGATTGTGGGCAGCCCGAGCCGGCGTTACATGTGGATATTGTCGCGCACGCCGACGGTCAGTGCGGACACCCGCGAAGACCTGCTGAGCAGGGCGCGGCAGCAGGGGTATGACACCACGCGGTTGATCTGGCGCACGTCGGACAAGCAGATGGCGAAGACCTCGCAATAACCCTGAATAAACGCGGACTAAAATGTGGGAGCGGGCTTGCTCGCGAAAGCGGTGGATCAGTCGGCAGATGTATTGGCTGACAAACCGCTTTCGCGAGCAAGCCCGCTCCCACAGTTTTAACCGAGTAGGTCCTTCAGGACTTGTGTGAATGCGCGATTGCTGTCTTCTTCGCCAGCGTGCCGCCCATCGCGCACCACCCACTTTCCGTTCACCAGCACATCCCGTACTTGCCGATCGCCGCCCGCGAACAACCAGCGATTGAGAATCCCATCCTCAGTCGCCGTCGCCAGGTAGGGATCATTGCCATCCAGCACAATCCAATCCGCACGCTTGCCCACTTCCAGTCGACCAATCGGCTGGCCCAATGCCTGGGCACCGCCGTCCAGCGCGGCGTCAAACAGCGTACGGCCGACCATCGGCTGATCACTGCGATACAACCGATTACGCCGCTGATCGCGCAGGCGCTGGCCATATTCCAACCAGCGCAGCTCTTCTACCACGCTCAATGACACATGGCTGTCGGAGCCGATACCCATGCGTCCGCCCTGGGCCAGAAAGTCCACCGCCGGGAAGATCCCATCACCCAGGTTGGCCTCGGTGGTCAGGCACAAGCCGGCAATCGCGCGGCTCTTGGCCATGCGTGCGACTTCATCCGCATCGGCATGAGTGGCGTGCACCAGGCACCAGCGTTCATCCACTTCAACATTGTCATACAGCCATTGCAGCGGGCGCTTGCCGCTCCAGGCCAGGCAGTCATCGACTTCCTTTTGCTGTTCGGCGATGTGGATATGCACCGGGCACGCCTTGTCGCTGGCGGCCAGCACATCATTGATTTGCTGCGGCGTGACTGCGCGCAGCGAGTGGAAGCACAGCCCCAACTGCTGCGCCGGTTGTGCGGCGAGGAGGGGTTTCAACCGCGCCTGCAGGTCCAGGTAGTTTTCAGTGCTGTTGATAAACCGCCGCTGGCCTTCATTCGGCGCCTGGCCGCCAAACCCGGAGTGGGTGTAAAGCACGGGCAGCAATGTCAGGCCAATCCCGCTGCTGGCCGCTGCCTGGCTGATCTGCCGTGACAGTTCCGTGCGATCGGCATACGGCTGGCCGCTGACGTCGTGATGCACATAGTGAAATTCGGCCACCGACGTGTAGCCGGCCTTGAGCATCTCGATATACAGCTGACGCGCGATCACCTGCAATTGGTCCGGGCTGATCTTGCCCACCATGCGGTACATCAGGTCGCGCCAGGTCCAGAAGCTGTCATTCGGATTGCCCGCCACTTCGGCCAAACCGGCCATGGCGCGCTGGAATGCATGGGAGTGCAGGTTGGGCATACCCGCTAAAACCGGGCCTCTCAGCCGTTCGGCACCCTCTGCACTGGCATTGGCCTCAACTTTTGTCAGCAGGCCCTCGGCGCTGACTTCAAGACGTACATCATTGGCCCATCCATTAGGCAGCAGCGCGCGTTCGGCAAAGAAAGCGGACATGATCAAGGCACTCCGGTCGTGTGTTTATTTGTATATACATATACAGACGTTTGCCTGCTCGGTAAACTCCGGCAATCTATGCATCTTTTCCCCCTGCAAGGATTCCCTGTGCCGACTCCGCCTGCCAAGTCTTCGCTGGCTGCCCACATGGACGAAAGTCCGGCGCCCTTGTATGCCCGCGTCAAACAAATGATCAGCCAGCAGATTCTCAACGGCAACTGGCCGCCCCATTACCGCGTGCCGTCGGAGAGCGAACTGGTTAGCCAGCTGGGTTTCAGCCGCATGACCATCAACCGCGCCCTGCGCGAGCTCACCGCTGAAGGTTTGCTGGTGCGCATGCAAGGTGTCGGCACCTTTGTCGCCGAGCCCAAGAGCCAGTCAGCCCTGTTCGAAGTGCACAACATTGCCGATGAGATCGCCTCACGCGGTCATCGGCATACCTGCCAGGTCATCCACCTGGGCGAAGAGGCTGCCGGTTCCGAGCGCGCCGTCGCCTTGGAGATGCGTGAAGGCGGGCGCGTTTTCCATTCATTGATCGTGCACTTCGAAAACGATATTCCCGTGCAAATCGAAGACCGTTTCGTCAATGCCCTGGTCGCGCCGGAGTACCTTCAACAGGATTTCACCCAGCAAACGCCGTATGCCTACCTGAACCAGGTGGCGCCACTGACCGAAGGCGAGCACGTGGTCGAAGCCATCCTTGCCGACGCCGCCGAGTGCAAGCTGCTGCAGATCGAACCCACCGAGCCGTGCCTGTTGATTCGCCGACGCACCTGGTCGGGTCGCCAACCGGTGACCGCCGCGCGTTTGATCCACCCCGGTTCCCGTCACAGCCTGGAAGGACGCTTCAGTAAATGAGTTCCGTAAAAGTCTGGCGCGCCGCCGATTACGTACGCATGCCCTGGAAAAACGGCGGCGGCAGCACCGAAGAAATCACCCGTGATGCCGGTACAGGGCTGGATGGCTTTGGTTGGCGCTTGTCGATTGCGGATATCGCTGAGTCCGGCGGCTTCTCCACCTTTGCCGGCTACCAGCGCGTGATCACCGTGATCCAGGGCGCTGGCATGGTCTTGACCGTAGACGGCGAAGAACAACGCGGGTTGCTGCCGCTGCAAGCTTTTGCGTTCAAGGGTGACAGCCAAGTGTCATGCCGTTTGATTACCGGGCCGATCCGCGACTTCAACCTGATCTATTCGCCCCAGCGTTACCACGCACGGCTGCAATGGATCGATGGCGAACAGCGCTTCTTCAGCACCGCGCAGACAGTGCTGGTGTTCAGTGTTGCGGATGAAGTGAAGGTGCTGGACCAGAAACTTGGCCATCACGACTGCCTGCAAGTGGACGGTAACACTGACCTGCTGGAGGTTACCGTGAGCGGTCGCTGTTGCGTTATCGAACTGAGCAACAGCTGAGCGCTTGTATGACCGGCGCTCAGCCAGTATGGAGAGATGGGTTTACTTAACGCACATCAGTTGAAAGCCCATCGAAGAATCGCCAGCGGGTTTGTTGTCTCCCACTTTCAGCGTTAAAACGTTGACGTAGTTGATCGCCGGGACGCTCCCCAACTTGGCGTGGCCGTAGAAGATGTGATCATTGGAGCTGACGTCCGTCACCGACACGGTGCAAAACCGTGGCGCGTCCTTGAACACTCCCGGCACAAACCTGACTTTGTAATCGGAGAAGTAATCAGGTTGGGCGGTGAGTTTCACGTCCTTGATCCACTTGGGTGACTGCGCAATAACTTTTCCTGTTTTATCAAGGGTCGCAGTAAAGGTGGCGGCAATGGCCTGGACTGAAGCCATGCTTGTCGCCATGAGTACGATAAAGATGCCTGCCCGTTTTAGAGTGGTCACGATAAGTCTTCCAGGGTGTTGGGTGTGTGAAAGCCGACTCTAAACCACTGAATATACGAAAAAATCCGTTTTTACTGGGCTACAGATAACTCAGAAAAATCGTCGTTGGGACGCGCCTTTTGCCTGGCAGGCCAGGCGCGCTATTTCACTGCTACGCATGCCCACCCTCGCTTCCCAACCGTGCGCACCATTTTGTTACCGAATGCCCCAATGCGGCGCAACGCTGCGTTGTGGTGACAAACCCCTCTCCCGGCAAGAAACGTCTGCAAGAAATTTCATCAAGCCTCAAAGCCTCAATTTCCAAGGCTTGCACACCCCTCCACGAAAAATCCCGACGACGCCTTTCTAAAGTTGGCCGCTTGATTGCATATGCTTGTATGTACAAGTAAAGATGTGTGCGTAAGACTCTCCTTCGCACCATCCATGTTCGCGCATCGTGCCGAGGAGTCCAGCAGTGACCGATTTTTCTAAAGCCAAGCCTACAAAATACCGCGACGTCGAAATCCGTGCCGCCCACGGTAACAAGCTCACCGCCAAAAGCTGGCTGACTGAAGCGCCGCTGCGCATGCTGATGAACAACCTCGACCCACAAGTGGCCGAGAACCCGAAAGAATTGGTGGTGTACGGCGGTATCGGCCGTGCGGCGCGCAACTGGGAGTGCTACGACCAGATCGTCGAGAGCCTCACCAACCTGAATGACGACGAAACCCTGCTGGTGCAATCCGGCAAGCCGGTCGGCGTATTCAAGACCCACAGCAATGCCCCGCGTGTACTGATCGCCAACTCCAACCTGGTGCCGCACTGGGCCAGTTGGGAACACTTCAACGAACTGGATGCCAAGGGCCTGGCCATGTACGGCCAGATGACCGCTGGCAGCTGGATCTACATCGGCAGCCAGGGCATCGTCCAAGGCACCTACGAAACCTTCGTCGAAGCCGGTCGCCAGCATTACAACAGCGACCTGACTGGCCGTTGGGTACTCACCGCCGGTCTCGGCGGCATGGGCGGCGCGCAACCTTTGGCCGCGACCCTCGCCGGCGCGTGCTCGCTGAACATTGAGTGCCAGCAGGTCAGCATCGACTTCCGCCTCAACAGCCGTTATGTCGACGAACAAGCCACCGACCTCGACGATGCTTTGGCGCGTATCGCCAAGTACACCAAAGAAGGCAAGGCCATCTCCATTGCCCTGCTAGGTAACGCGGCGGAAATCCTGCCGGAACTGGTCAAGCGCGGCGTGCGCCCGGACATGGTCACCGACCAGACCAGCGCCCACGACCCACTCAACGGCTACCTGCCAGCCGGCTGGACCTGGGACGAATACCGCGCCCGCGCCAAGACCGAGCCGGCTGCTGTGATCAAGGCCGCCAAGCAGTCGATGGCCGTGCACGTCAAAGCCATGCTGGAATTCCAGAAACAAGGCATCCCGACCTTCGACTACGGCAACAACATCCGCCAGATGGCCCAGGAAGAAGGCGTGGAAAACGCCTTCGACTTCCCAGGTTTCGTCCCGGCCTACATCCGCCCACTGTTCTGCCGTGGCATCGGCCCGTTCCGTTGGGCGGCGCTGTCCGGCGACCCACAAGACATCTACAAGACCGACGCCAAGGTCAAAGAACTGATCCCCGACGACGCTCACCTGCACAACTGGCTGGACATGGCGCGCGAGCGCATCAGCTTCCAGGGCCTGCCGGCGCGTATCTGCTGGGTGGGCCTGGGCCAGCGCGCCAAGCTCGGCCTGGCGTTCAACGAAATGGTACGCAGCGGCGAGCTGTCGGCACCGGTGGTGATCGGCCGTGATCACTTGGACTCCGGTTCGGTATCCAGCCCGAACCGCGAAACCGAAGCCATGCAGGACGGTTCCGACGCCGTGTCCGACTGGCCGCTGCTCAACGCCTTGCTCAACACCGCCAGCGGCGCGACCTGGGTTTCGCTGCACCACGGCGGCGGCGTGGGCATGGGCTTCTCTCAGCACTCCGGCATGGTCATCGTCTGCGACGGTACCGACGAAGCGGCCGAGCGTATTGCCCGCGTACTGCACAACGACCCGGCCACCGGGGTGATGCGTCACGCAGACGCCGGCTACCAGATCGCGATTGATTGCGCCAAGGAGCAGGGCTTGAACCTGCCGATGATCAAGTAAGCCAGCACCACCCTGACAACAATCCATCAGAGGTTGAACACCCATGGCTGCAAATGACACCACCCCGTTGATCGAGAAACGTTCGATCGACTACATCCCGGAAGCGGAAAGACACGGTCGTCTATTGAGCCAGTTCACCCTGTGGATGGGTGCCAACCTGCAGATCACCGCGATTGTTACCGGGGCCTTGGCCGTGGTGCTGGGCGGTGATGTGTTCTGGTCGTTGATCGGCCTGTTGGTCGGTCAGCTGATCGGTGGCGGCGTGATGGCGTTGCATGCGGCGCAAGGGCCCAAGCTGGGCCTGCCGCAGATGATCTCCAGCCGGGTGCAGTTTGGCGTGTACGGCGCGGCGATTCCGATCGTGCTGGTGTGCCTGATGTACCTCGGCTTCACCGCCACCGGCACGGTATTGTCCGGTCAGGCGCTGGGCCAGTTGTTCGGGGTCAGCGACAGCATCGGCATCCTGATCTTCGCCAGTGTCATTGTGCTGGTCACGGTGTTGGGTTACCGGGTAATCCATTTCATCGGTCGTGTCGCCAGCGTCATTGGCGTGATCGCCTTTGTCTACCTGTTCAGCCGTCTGATGAGCCAGACCGACGTTGGCGCACTCCTGCAGATCCGCCACTTCAGCTGGAGCAGCTTCCTGCTGGCGGTGTCGCTTGCGGCGTCCTGGCAGATCGCTTTCGGCCCTTACGTGGCGGACTACTCGCGCTATTTGCCGAGCAAGACCTCTTCGGTGAAAACCTTTCTCGCCGCCGGTGCCGGTTCGGTGATCGGCGCGCAGGTGGCGATGGTCCTCGGCGTGTTTGCCGCGGCCATGTCCAACGGGCAATTCGCCGGTCACGAAGTGGCCTACATCGTCGGCTTGAGTGGCACGGGGGCCACTGCGGCGCTGCTGTATTTCAGCATCGCGTTCGGCAAGGTCACCATCTCTACGCTCAACTCCTACGGCAGCTTCATGTGCATCGCGACCATCATCAGCGGCTTCCGTGGCCGCCTGGAGGTCACGCGCTTGCAACGCCTGGTGTTCGTGCTGGCGATTGTCGGCACCGCGACCTTGATCGCCTTGCTCGGCCAGCACTCGTTCCTCGGTGCGTTCAAGTCTTTCATCCTGTTCCTGCTGGCGTTCTTCACGCCCTGGAGCGCGATCAACCTGGTGGACTACTACTGCATCACCCGTGAGCGTTATGACGTACCGGCGCTGGCCGATCCGAACGGTCGCTACGGTCGCTGGAACCTGCTGGGGATCAGCGTGTACGTGTTCGGCGTGCTGGTGCAATTGCCGTTCATCTCCACCAAGTTCTACACCGGTCCTTTGGTGGCCGCGCTGGGTGATGTGGACATTTCCTGGATCATCGGTCTGGTACTGCCGGCAGCGCTGTATTACCTGTGTGCGAAAAAATGGCACGGCACGGTGCCCGATCAACTGATCCTGCCAACAGAGCAGGGCGCTATACCAACAACAACCGGGCTGGCGGCACAAGCCTGATGGGACGTGGACAGGGCAGGATGCCTACTGACTGCCGTAATCCATTTCAAGATTGGGAGCGTCACAACAATGAAAATGCATAAGACCCTGATGGCCACCCTGCTCTCTGCAGGTTTGCTGGCAAGCGCTGGCGCCCAGGCGGCCGGCTGGTGCGAATCCGGCAAGCCGGTGAAATTCGCAGGCCTGAACTGGGAAAGCGGCATGTTGCTCACCGACATCCTGCAAACCGTGCTGGAAAAAGGCTACGACTGCAAAACCGACAGCCTGCCGGGCAACTCCATCACCATGGAAAACGCCCTGAGCAGCAACGACATCCAGGTCTTTGCCGAAGAGTGGGTGGGCCGCAGTGAAGTCTGGAACAAGGCCGAGAAGGCCGGCAAAGTCGTCGGCGTCGGCGCCCCGGTAGTCGGTGCCATCGAAGGCTGGTACGTGCCGCGTTATGTGATCGAAGGCGATGCCAAGCGCAAGCTGGAAGCCAAGGCTCCGGACCTGAAAAATATTGCTGACCTGGCCAAGTACGCTGCGGTGTTCAAGGACCAGGAAGAGCCCTCCAAAGGCCGTTTCTACAACTGCCCGGCCGGTTGGACCTGCGAGCTGGACAACAGCGAAATGCTGAAAAGCTATGGCCTGGAAAATTCCTACACCAACTTCCGCCCAGGCACCGGCCCGGCGTTGGATGCGGCGGTGCTGTCGAGTTACAAGCGCGGCGAGCCGATCCTGTTCTACTACTGGTCGCCAACCCCGCTGATGGGCCAGGTCGACCTGGTCAAGCTGGAAGAAAAACCCGGTGTGGATAAAAGCGTGAGCATCAAGGTCGGCCTGTCCAAGACCTTCCACGAGCAAGCCCCGGAACTGGTGGCCGTGCTGGAAAAGGTCAACCTGCCGATCGACCTGCTGAACCAGAACCTGGGTCGCATGGCCAAGGAGCGAATTGAGTCGCCAAAACTGGCGAAAATTTTCCTCAAGGAACATCCTGAAGTCTGGCACGCCTGGGTGAGCGACGACGCAGCCAAGAAAATCGACGCGGCCTTGTAGGTCAAGCGTGCCCGGCTACCCTGAGGGGGCAGCCGGGCGCCTGGCCACAACCCACTGGATCGAGAGCACGATATGTTTCCTGAGAGTTTTACGTTTTCCATCGCCGACTGGGTCAACGGTTGGGTGGACTCATTGGTCACCAACTACGGTGATGTGTTCCGGCACATTTCCGACACCCTGCTATGGGCCATCGTCAACCTGGAAGGGCTGCTGCGCGCAGCGCCCTGGTGGCTGATGCTGGCCATCGTCGGCGGCGTCGCCTGGCACGCCACCCGCAAGGTGGTAACCACGGCGGTGATCGTCGGTTTGCTGTTCCTGGTGGGCGCGGTTGGCCTGTGGGACAAGCTGATGCAGACCCTGGCCTTGATGATGGTCGCCACGGTGATCTCGGTGCTGATCGGCGTGCCGCTGGGCATTCTGTCCGCACGCAGCAATCGCCTGCGCTCGGTGCTGATGCCGCTGCTCGACATCATGCAGACCATGCCGAGCTTCGTGTACCTGATTCCGGTGCTGATGCTGTTCGGCCTGGGCAAGGTCCCGGCGATTTTCGCCACCGTGATCTACGCCGCGCCGCCGCTGATCCGCCTCACCGACTTAGGTATTCGCCAGGTCGACGGCGAAGTCATGGAAGCCATCAACGCCTTTGGTGCCAACCGCTGGCAGCAACTGTTCGGCGTGCAACTGCCGCTGGCCTTGCCGAGCATCATGGCCGGGATCAACCAGACCACCATGATGGCGCTGTCGATGGTAGTGATCGCCTCGATGATCGGCGCCCGAGGCTTGGGTGAAGACGTGCTCGTCGGCATCCAGACCCTCAACGTCGGCCGTGGCCTCGAAGCCGGGCTGGCGATCGTGATTCTCGCAGTGGTCATCGACCGCATTACCCAGGCCTATGGTCGTCCACGGCATGAGGCGAGCAAATGACTACTGTCAGCAAAATCGAAGTTAAAAACGTCTTCAAGATCTTCGGCGCCCGCTCCAAGGATGCGCTGTCGCTGATCGGCCAGGGCAAGACCAAGGACCAGGTGCTGGCCGAGACCGGTTGCGTGGTCGGCGTGAACGATTTGTCGTTGAGCATCGGCACTGGCGAGATCTTCGTGATCATGGGCCTGTCGGGTTCCGGCAAGTCCACCCTGGTGCGCCACTTCAACCGCCTGATCGACCCCACCAGCGGCGCGATCCTGGTGGACGGCGAAGACATCCTGCAACTGGACATGGAAGCCCTGCGCCAATTCCGTCGGCACAAGATCAGCATGGTGTTCCAGAGCTTCGGCCTGTTGCCCCACAAGAGCGTGCTCGACAACGTCGCCTACGGCCTGAAAGTGCGTGGCGAAACCAAGCAGGTCTGCGCCGAACGCGCCCTGCACTGGATCGAAACCGTGGGCCTCAAGGGCTACGAAAACAAATACCCGCACCAGCTTTCCGGCGGCATGCGCCAGCGCGTCGGCCTGGCCCGCGCCTTGGCGGCGGACACCGACATCATCCTGATGGACGAGGCTTTCAGTGCACTCGACCCACTGATCCGCGCCGAGATGCAGGACCAGTTGCTGGAGCTGCAAAAGACCCTGCACAAAACCATCGTGTTCATCACCCACGACCTCGACGAGGCCGTGCGCATCGGCAACCGCATTGCGATCCTCAAGGACGGCAAGCTGATCCAGGTCGGCACCCCTCGGGAGATCCTGCATTCGCCGGCGGATGAGTATGTGGATCGGTTCGTTCAGCGGCGGGCGGCGGTGGTCTGATCCGGATTATGTGGTGGACCGGCTGGCGCCATCGCGGGCAAGCCCGGCTCCCACATTTGAAGTGTGTGAACCCGATCAAATGTGGGAGCGGGCTTGCCCGCGAATAGGCCGGCAAGGCTGCACAAGAATTGAAGAAGGTATGAAGATGTCCCAGGCAACAAAAATCACCATCGCCGATACGCCGTTGCGCTGGCAGGACGTCGTCGCCGTCGCCCGCCACGGTGCGGTCCTCGAACTCTCGGGCCAGGCCTGGGCACGCATCGACAATGCCCAGGCCATCGTGCAACGCATCGTCACCAGCGGTGAGCGCGCCTATGGCGTGAACACCGGCCTGGGCGCGCTGTGCAATGTGTCGCTCAAGGGCGAACAACTCAGCCAGCTGTCGCGCAATACCTTGCTGAGCCATGCCTGTGGCGTTGGCCCGGTGCTGAGTGACGAGCAGACCCGCGCGATCATCTGCGCGGCGATCATCAACTACAGCCACGGCAAATCCGGCCTGCATCCGCAGGTGGTGCACTCGTTGCTGGCGTTGCTCAACCATGGCATCACACCGCAAGTGCCGTCCCAGGGTTCGGTGGGTTACCTGACCCACATGGCCCATGTGGGCGTGGCCTTGTTGGGCGTGGGCAATGTGAGTTACCGAGGCCGCATCGTTCCGGCTCAAGAGGCCTTAAGCGCGGAAGGATTGCATCCGGTCGTGCTCGGCGCCAAAGACGGCCTGTGCCTGGTCAACGGCACGCCGTGCATGACCGGCCTGAGCTGCCTGGCCCTGGCCGATGCCCATCACTTGCTGCAATGGGCCGACGTGATCGGTGCCATGAGTTTTGAAGCCCAGCGCGGCCAGATCGACGCGTTTGACGAAGAGATCATCGCCTTAAAACCGCACCCAGGCATGCAACACGTCGGCATCAACCTGCGCGCGTTGCTCGATGGCAGTGAAGTGATCGCCAGCAGCAAGGGCATTCGCACCCAGGACGCCTTGAGCATCCGTTCGATCCCACAGATCCACGGTGCAGCCCGCGACCAGGTGGAACACGCCACGCGCCAGGTCGAGACCGAACTCAACAGCGCCACCGACAACCCGCTGGTACTCGGCACGCCGGACCATTACCGCGTGGTGTCCCAGGCCAACCCCCACGGACAATCCGTGGCACTGGCGGCGGACATGCTGGCAATCGCCATGGCCGAAATCGGCTCGGTGGCCGAACGCCGCCTGGACCGCCTGATCAACCCGCATGTCAGCGGCTTGCCGGCGTTTCTGGTGAGCAACCCTGGGGTCAACTCCGGGATGATGATCGTGCAGTACGTCGCCGCTTCGCTGTGTGGGCAAAACCGCCAGTTGGCGCAACCGGCGGTGCTCGACAACTTCGTCACCTCGGGCCTGCAGGAAGACCACCTGAGCATGGGCACCAATGCCGCGCTCAAGCTGCACCAGGTGTTGGCCAACGTGACGCAGATCCTCGCCATCGAGTACTTGCTGGCGGCCCAGGCGTTCGAATTCTTGAAGGACCAGCGCTTCGGCGCCGGCACCGACCGCGCGTGGCGCCTGTTGCGTGAAGTGGTCCCAGCCTACGAGCAGGACCGCTGGCTGGCGCCGGACATTGCGGCCGCTGCCCAACTGCTCAAAAGCACCGACTTACCGAATTTGCACTGAAGCCTTATTCAAAAGAACAATTCAAAAGGAGTATGAATGTGACTGCGCTAAACCTGATTCCAGGCCAACTGAGCCTTGCCCAACTGCGAGCCATCTACCAGCAGCCGGTAACCCTCAGTCTGGATGACAGCGCCACGGCGCAGATCGACGCCAGTGTTGCTTGCGTGGAGCAGATTCTCGCCGAGAACCGCACCGCCTACGGCATCAACACCGGTTTCGGCCTGCTGGCCTCGACCCGCATCGCCAGCGAAGACCTGGAAAACCTCCAGCGTTCCCTGGTGCTGTCCCACGCCGCCGGCGTCGGTGAGCCGATCAGCGATGCGCTGGTGCGGCTGGTCATGGTGCTCAAGGTCAACAGCCTCAGCCGTGGGTTCTCCGGGATCCGCCGCCAGGTGATCGACGCGCTGATCGCGCTGATCAACGCCGAGGTGTACCCGCATATTCCGTTGAAAGGTTCGGTCGGTGCCTCCGGCGACCTGGCGCCCTTGGCGCACATGTCCCTGGTGCTGCTGGGCGAAGGCAAGGCACGCTACAAGGGCGAATGGCTGGAAGCCACCGAAGCGCTGAAAGTCGCCGGCCTGACGCCGCTGACCCTCGCCGCCAAAGAAGGCCTGGCGCTGCTCAACGGCACCCAAGTGTCCACCGCCTATGCCCTGCGTGGCCTGTTCGAAGGCGAAGACCTGTTCGCCGGCGCCCTGGCATGCGGCGCGCTCACCGTGGAAGCAGTGCTGGGTTCGCGCTCACCCTTCGACGCACGCATTCATGCCGCACGCGGCCAGCGTGGGCAGATCGATTCGGCGGCGGCCTATCGTCACCTGCTGGGCGAAAGCAGCCAGGTGTCGCAGTCGCACCAGAACTGCGACAAGGTGCAGGACCCGTACTCGCTGCGCTGCCAACCACAAGTCATGGGCGCGTGCCTGACCCAGTTCCGCCAGGCCGCCGAGGTGCTGGTGGTAGAAGCCAACGCCGTGTCGGATAACCCGCTGGTATTTGCCGCCGAAGGCGACGTGATTTCCGGTGGCAACTTCCACGCCGAGCCGGTGGCCATGGCCGCCGACAATATGGCACTGGCCATCGCTGAAATCGGCTCGCTCAGCGAGCGTCGTATCTCGCTGATGATGGACAAGCACATGTCGCAATTGCCGCCGTTCCTGGTGGGCAATGGCGGTGTGAACTCCGGCTTCATGATCGCCCAGGTGACTGCCGCCGCGCTCGCCAGCGAAAACAAGGCGCTGGCCCATCCCCATAGCGTCGACAGCCTGCCGACCTCGGCCAACCAGGAAGACCACGTGTCCATGGCCCCCGCTGCGGGCAAGCGCCTGTGGGAAATGGCCGAGAACACCCGTGGCGTTCTCGCCGTGGAATGGCTGGCCGCGTGCCAGGGCCTGGACCTGCGCGAAGGCCTGAAAACCTCGCCTGCGCTGGAAAAAGCGCGCGGGATCCTGCGCGACAAAGTGGCGTTCTATGAGAAGGACCGTTTCTTCGCACCGGACATCAACGCCGCCAGCGAACTGCTCGCCAGCCGCTGCCTGAATGAGCTGGTGCCGGCCAAGCTGCTGCCGAGTCTGTAACCGATCCAGAGGACGGCATGCTCCCTGTGGTGAGCGGGCTTGCCCCGCGTTGGGGTGCGCAGCAGCCCCAAAAACTGCCGCCGCGTTCTGCCTGAAGAAATGCGGTGGCGACTTCAGGGCCGCTTCGTGGCCCAGCGCGGGGCAAGCCCGCTCACCACAAAAGAATGCATTCATCATGGTCGTCGTTCGGAATTTTCTCGGGATAAAAATAACTAGGGAAGAGAAATGCACCAGCAAGAGAAAGGATTGAAACGCGGGCTCAGCGCCCGACATATTCGCTTCATGGCACTCGGTTCCGCGATCGGCACCGGCCTGTTCTATGGCTCTGCCTCCGCCATCCAAATGGCCGGTCCGGCCGTGCTGCTGGCCTACCTGATTGGCGGCGCCGCCGTATTCATGGTGATGCGTGCCCTCGGCGAAATGGCCGTGCACAATCCGGTTTCCGGCTCCTTCGGCCAGTACGCCAGCACCTACCTGGGTCCCATGGCCGGGTTTATCCTCGGGTGGACCTACGCGTTTGAAATGATCATCGTCTGCCTGGCCGACGTGACCGCCTTCGGTATCTACATGGGCTTCTGGTTTCCCGACGTCGCGCGCTGGGTCTGGGTGCTCGGCATTGTGTTTTTGATCGGCGGCCTGAACCTGTGCAACGTCAAAGTGTTTGGCGAAATGGAGTTCTGGCTGTCGCTGCTCAAGGTCGGTGCCATTGTGGCGATGATCCTCGGCGGGTTTGGCATCATGCTGTTTGGCATTCATTCGGCCGGTGAAACCCAGGCCAGCGGCCTCAGCAATCTGTGGGCCCACGGCGGTTTCATGCCCAACGGCATTGGCGGCCTGATCGCCTCGTTCGCGGTGGTGATGTTCGCCTTTGGCGGCATCGAAATCATCGGCATCACCGCCGGTGAAGCCAAGGACCCACAGCGCGTGATCCCCAAGGCGATCAACGCCGTGCCGCTGCGCATCCTGTTGTTCTACGTGCTGACCTTGTTCGTACTGATGGCCATCTATCCGTGGCCGCAGATCGGCAGCCAAGGCAGCCCGTTCGTGCAGATCTTCAGCAACCTCGGCATCGGCTCGGCGGCGACCATTCTCAATATCGTGGTGATCTCGGCGGCCGTCTCGGCGATCAACAGCGACATCTTCGGCGCCGGCCGCATGATGTACGGCCTGGCCCAGCAAGGGCAGGCACCCAAAGGCTTTGCGCAATTGTCCAAACACGGCGTGCCGTGGATGACCGTGGTGGTGATGGGCGCGGCGCTGCTCGGCGGTGTGGTGCTCAACTACCTGATCCCGGAAAACGTGTTCCTGCTGATCGCCTCGATTGCCACCTTCGCCACCGTGTGGGTGTGGCTGATGATCCTGTTCACCCAGGTCGCCATGCGCCGTTCGATGACTAAAGAGCAGGTGGCCGAACTGAAATTCCCCGTGCCGTTCTGGCCCTATGCGCCGGCGGCCGCCATTGTGTTCATGCTGTTCGTGTTTGGCGTGCTGGGTTACTTCCCGGACACCCAGGCCGCTTTGCTGGTCGGTGCTGTATGGATCGTTCTGCTGGTGGTGGCTTACCTGCTGTGGGTCAAGCCCGCTGCCGGGCAAGCGGCCAAGGTCCATTACGACCCGGCTTTGTCTCATCGTTAATCTAGGGAGGCGTTGATGAAAACGCTTTGGCAACACTGCCACGTCGCAACCATGGCACAGGGCAAATACTCGATCATCGAGGATGCCGCCATGGTGACCGTCGGTTCGCTCATCGAGTGGATCGGCCCCCGCAGCCAGGCACCCACGGCGGATTACGCCCAGGTGCATGACCTGCAAGGCGCGTGGGTCACCCCCGGGCTGATCGACTGCCACACCCACACGGTGTTCGGCGGCAACCGCAGCGGCGAATTCGAGCAACGCCTCGAAGGCGTCAGCTACGCCGAGATCGCGGCCAAGGGCGGCGGCATTGCCAGTACCGTGCGCGCCACCCGTGCGGCGACGGAAGATGAGCTGTTTGCCAGCGCTGAAAAACGCCTGCGCAGTCTGCTACGCGATGGCGTGACCACCGTGGAGATCAAGTCCGGCTACGGTCTGGACCTGGCCAACGAACGTAAGATGCTGCGTGTCGCCCGTCGCCTCGGTGAAGCGCTGCCGGTCAGCGTGCGCGCCACGTGCCTGGCGGCCCACGCGTTGCCGCCGGAATACAAGGACCGCGCCGACGACTACATCGAGCACATCTGCACCGAAATGCTGCCGGCCTTGGCGGCGGAAGGGCTGGTGGACGCGGTGGATGCGTTTTGTGAATACCTGGCGTTTTCCACCGAGCAGGTGGAGCGCGTGTTCAAGGTTGCCCGGCAACTCGGCCTGCCGGTGAAACTGCACGCCGAGCAACTCTCGTCGCTGCACGGCTCCAGCCTGGCGGCGCGTTACCAGGCGCTGTCGGCGGACCACCTGGAGTTCATGACCGAAGAAGACGCCATCGCCATGGCTGCTGCTGGCACCGTCGCGGTGTTGCTGCCGGGCGCGTTCTACTTCCTGCGCGAAACCCAGTTGCCGCCGATGGACGCCCTGCGCAAGCACGGCGTGAAGATCGCCATCGCCAGCGACCTCAACCCCGGCACCTCGCCGGCGCTGTCGGTGCGCCTGATGCTGAACATGGCCTGCACGCTGTTCCGCATGACCCCGGAAGAAGCCTTGGCGGGCGCCACTCAACATGCGGCGACCGCACTGGGCATGGGCGATACCCACGGCTCCCTGGAAGTGGGCAAGGTCGCGGATTTCGTCGCCTGGCAGATTGATCGTCCCGCCGATCTGGCCTATTGGCTGGGCGGCGAGCTGGATAAACGCGTCGTACGCCACGGCGTCGATGTCACTGTTTGAGGAGTACTGTTCGTGGATAAGGTTCTGAACTTCAAACAAGGCCGTGTGCCGCTGCTGATCAGCATGCCCCACGCGGGTCTGCGCCTGACGCCTGCTGTCGAGGCGGGGTTGATCCCCGAGGCGCAAAGCCTGCCGGACACCGACTGGCACATCCCCACGCTGTATGACTTTGCCGAAGAACTGGGCGCCAGCACCCTGGCGGCCGAGTACTCGCGGTTCGTCATCGACCTTAATCGTCCCTCCGACGACAAGCCGCTGTACGCGGGCGCCACCACCGGCCTGTACCCGGCCACGTTGTTCGACGGTGTGCCGTTGTTCCAAGAAGGCCTGGAACCCAGCGAGACCGAGCGCGCAAGCTACCTGCAAAAGGTCTGGGGCCCGTATCACCGCACCCTGCAGGAGGAACTGGCACGGCTCAAGGCCGAGTTCGGCTACGCGCTGCTGTTCGATGCGCACTCGATCCGCTCGGTGATCCCGCACCTGTTCGACGGCAAGCTGCCGGACTTCAACCTCGGCACCTTCAATGGCGCCGCCTGTGATCCGGAGCTTGCCAGCCAGTTGGAAGCTATTTGCGCGGCGCATCCGCAGTACACCCATGTGCTGAACGGGCGCTTCAAGGGCGGCCACATCACCCGGCATTACGGTGACCCGGCCCGGGATATCCACGCGGTGCAGCTGGAGCTGTGCCAGAGCGCCTACATGGAAGAGTTCGAGCCGTTCCGGTATCGAGCGGATCTGGCCGAGCCGACGCGGGTGGTGCTCAAGCAATTGTTGCAAGGTTTGTTGGCGTGGGGGCAGAAGCGCTACGGCTGACCGTCTGTCGCCTGGGTGCAAAACCCGGTCGCCACAGGTCGCTTTTATCGAGGTCTCGCTGGGTAAGGTTGTGGATACGGCGCGTCAGACGCCACTCCTACAATAAAGCTGCCGAGTGAGACCTCTTCCATGAAAAAACTGTTGTTGACCCTCACCGGCGCCGCGTTGCTCAGCGCCAACGTCATGGCCGCCGAACCGGCCTCCTGCAAAAACATCCGCATGGGCGTGGTCAGTTGGACCGACGTGGTCGCCACTTCCGGCATGGCCGACGTGCTGCTCAATGGCCTCGGCTACGACAGCAAACAGACCAGCGCCGTGCAGCAGATCATCTTTGCCGGCATCCGCGACAAGCGCCTGGATATTTTCCTCGGTTACTGGAAACCGGCGATGGACAACAACATCGCGCCGTTCCTGGCGGCCAAGCAGGTCAAGGTATTCGATACACCCAGCCTCGCCGACGCCCAGGCCACCCTGGCCGTGCCGCAATACGTGGCGGATGCGGGCTTGAAGACCTTCGCCGATATCGCCCGTTTCAAGGACAAGCTCGGCGGAAAGATCTATGGCATCGAGCCGGGCAGCGGCGCCAACACCGATATCCAGAAAATGATCGACACCAACCGCTTCGGCCTTGGCGGCTTCAAGTTGGTCGCCTCCGGTGAAGCCGGAATGCTGGCGGCGGTGCAGCGCGCGGTGAATCGCAAGGAGTTCGTGGTGTTCGTCGGTTGGACGCCGCACCCGATGAACATCAACATGAAGATGGCCTATCTCACCGGCAGTGAAGACGTATTCGGCCCCGACGAAGGCCGCGCCACCGTCTCCACCGTCACGGCGCCGGATTTTGCCGAGCGCTGCCCCAACGCCAATCGCCTGTTGGAAAACCTCACCTTCACTGCCGCCCAGGAAAGCCAGTTGATGGTGCCGATCATGGAGCGCAAATCGCCGCAGGACGTGGCCAAGCAATGGCTGCGTGATCACCCCGAGGATTTGCAGCGCTGGCTGGCTGGGGTCAAGGCGTTCGATGGCAGCGATGGGGCGGCGGCAGTGCAGGCGAGTCTTAAATGAGTCGATACCCGATCTCGCCAGAACTGGCAGCGTTCGTGGAGAAGACGGAGTCCTTCACCAGCGACGACTCATCGCTGGCGGGCTTACGCCAAAACTACGACCGCATGTGCCAGGCATTCACCCCGGCGAAACCCGAAGGCTTGCAGGTCGAGGACTTGACCTTGGCTGGCGTCGGCGTGCGCAGTTATCTGCCGGCCTCGCCGGTTCCTGCTGATGGCTGGCCTTGCCTCCTTTATATGCATGGCGGCGGTTGGGTCGTCGGCGGGCTGGATTCCCACGATTTCATCTGCTTCGAACTGGCTACGGCGTTGCAGGTGTTGGTGATCGCCATCGATTATCAGTTGGCGCCTGAACACCCATTCCCGGCCGCCTATGAGGATTGTCGCGCCGTGTGGCAGGCCATCCAGGCGGGGCAGGCGCCGTATGCCATCAACCTGCGGCGCCTGGTGGTCATGGGCGACAGTGCAGGCGGCAACCTGGCGGCAGCATTGTGTATGGGATTGCGCGACGACGGGCAACCGTTGCCGCGCGCCCAGGTCTTGATCTATCCAGGGTTGGGCGGCCCCTGCGACTTGCCGTCACGGCGCGACTGCATGGACGCGCCCTTGCTCAGCAGCGCCGACACCGACGGCTACCTGGCGCTGTACCTGCAGGGCAGCGACAGGCCGTCGCCCTACGCGATGCCGCTGCTGGCCGCAGACTTCAGCGGTTTGCCCAAGGCGTTGATCGCCGTGGCCCAGTTCGACCCGCTGCGCGACGACGGCATGCTCTACGCCGAATGTCTGCAGGCGGCAGGCGTGGCCGCCGTGCTGTATCCCGGCAAAGGCCTGGTCCACGGCTGCCTGCGGGCGCGGCGGCAAGCGCCGGAAGTGGACCGGCTCTATGAATACCTGCTGGACTACCTGGGGAGCGAAGGGCTGACACAGGTCTAAGTGCTCTAGGACATGCTCATTGCACAATTCGGGTTTATAGTGCCAGACGGCAAAATAAAAGACGTCCCCCCAGGGATGAACCCGACCCCTTACGGAGCGCGCAATGCAGACTTGGTTCCCGCAGATCAAACCCCACGCCCGGCACGATCTGGCCGTCGATGACATCCACACGCTGTACGTCGATGAAAGTGGCTCCCCCGAAGGCTTGCCCGTCGTCTTTATCCATGGTGGTCCGGGTTCCGGTTGTGATGCCCAGAGCCGTTGCTATTTCGACCCTAACTTGTACCGCATCGTCACCTTCGACCAGCGTGGCTGCGGGCGCTCCACCCCGCGCGCCAGCCTGGAAAACAACACCACCTGGGATCTGGTCGCCGACCTTGAGCGCATCCGCGAGCACCTGGGCATCGACAAATGGGTGCTGTTCGGCGGTTCCTGGGGCTCGACCCTGGCCCTGGCCTACGCGCAAACCCATCCGGAGCGTGTGCACGGCCTGATCGTGCGCGGCATTTTCCTGGCCCGGCCGCAGGACATCCATTGGTTCTACCAGGAAGGCGCGAGCCGCCTGTTCCCGGATTACTGGCAGGACTACATTGCGCCGATCCCGCCGGAAGAGCGTCACGACATGATCGCGGCCTACCACAAGCGCCTCACCGGCAACGACCAGATCGCCCAGATGCACGCGGCCAAGGCCTGGTCCGGCTGGGAAGGGCGCATGCTCGGCCTGTGCCCGAGCCCGCAGCATGTGGAGCGGTTTTCCGAGCCACAGCGCGCGCTGTCCATCGCGCGGATCGAGTGCCACTACTTCACCAACAACTCCTTCCTGGAGCCCAACCAGCTGATCCGCGATATGCACAAGATCGCCCATCTGCCTGGCGTAATCATTCACGGGCGCTACGATATGATTTGCACTTTGGATAACGCCTGGGAGTTGCACCAGGCGTGGCCCAACAGTGAGTTGCAGGTGATTCGCGAGGCCGGCCATGCCGCGTCCGAGCCCGGCATCACCGATGCCTTGGTGCGGGCGACCAGCCAGATGGCACGTCGCTTGCTCGATCTGCCGCCCGAAGAAGCATGAAGGGCCTGCTGCAACGGGTGCGCGGCGCCCGGGTCGAGGTCGCGGGCGAAATCGTCGGCGCCATCGACCAGGGGTTGCTGGTGCTGGTGGCCGTCGAGCCTGCGGATACGCCGGAGAGTGCCGATAAGCTGTTACACAAGCTGTTGAACTATCGGGTGTTCAGCGACGACGAAGGCAAGATGAACCGGTCGTTGAAGGATATCGATGGTGGTTTGCTGCTGGTGTCGCAGTTCACCCTGGCGGCGGATACCAAGAGCGGGCTGCGGCCAAGCTTCTCCACAGCGGCCCCACCGGCCCTGGGAGCGGCGCTTTTTGATCACTTGCTGTTACAAGCGCAACAATTGCATGGCAAGGTGGCGTCAGGGCGTTTTGGCGCGGATATGCAGGTGCATTTGGTCAATGATGGCCCTGTGACCTTCCTCTTGCAGACGTGAATGTATTAAAAACGACTTTTAATGCCTAAAAACGCAGGGTTTCGCTACAAATACTTCGTTATCCCTGATGCGTTGTCTCGCGGGCTACTAGATAATCGCGCGCTACGGGGATCAGCGTTGTTTGGTCCATTTTTGACTTAGGTAGAGACTTGTCCGACAACCAATGGGGAATCATTTTGCCCCAGGGGAGTCGGAACAATGCTCGCCAACCTGGCATATAGATAGCTGGCCGTTGGTTTTTTGATCTGTTTTCGGCGAGGGTTGCTCGTGATTGTTAGTCCCTGTAATGCACCAAAATTGTCTGCCAAACGGTTACGAAACGCACTGGTGACGGGCTCCGCCCTGTTTTGCCTGTTCGGCGCGGGTCAACTGTGGGCATTCAGTCTGGATGATGTGTCGGCCAAGGCAAAAGAGCTGGCCGGGCAGAAATACGAAGCTCCGCGCAGCAATCTGCCGAACGAATTCCGCGAAATGAAGTTCGCGGACTACCAGAAAATTCGTTTCCGCAACGAAAAAGCCGAGTGGGCCGATCAGAACACCCCGTTCAAGCTGTCCTTCTATCACCAGGGTATGCACTTCGATACACCGGTGAAAATCAACGAAGTCACCGCCGACAGCGTCCAGGAAATCAAATACGACCCGACGCGCTTCGATTTTGGCGACGTGAAGTTTGATCCCAAAGCCACCGAACAGTTGGGTTATGCCGGCTTCCGTGTGCTGTACCCGATCAACAAGGCCGACAAGCAAGACGAAATCATGACCATGCTGGGCGCGAGCTACTTCCGCGTGGTCGGCAAGGGCCAGGCGTACGGCCTGTCTGCCCGTGGCATGGCGATCGACACTGCATTGCCGTCCGGCGAAGAATTCCCGCGTTTCACCGAGTTCTGGATCGAGCGTCCAAAGCCGGGTGAGAAACAACTGGTGATCTTTGCACTGCTGGACTCCCCACGGGCGACCGGCGCGTATCGCCTGATCCTGCGTCCGGGCACCGACACCATTGTCGACGTGAAATCCCAGATGTTCCTGCGCGACAAGGTCAGCAAACTGGGCGTTGCCCCGTTGACCAGCATGTACCTGTTCGGCGCGAACCAGCCTTCCAAAGTGCTCAACTACCGTCGTGAGCTGCACGATTCCAGCGGCCTGTCGATCCATGCCGGCAACGGCGAGTGGATCTGGCGCCCGCTGAACAACCCTAAACACCTGTCGGTCAGCAACTTCACCGTAGAGAACCCGAAAGGTTTCGGCCTGCTGCAACGCGGTCGCGACTTCAGCCACTACGAAGACCTCGACGACAACTACGACAAGCGCCCAAGCGCCTGGATCGAGCCAGAGGGCGACTGGGGCAAAGGTACCGTCAACCTGGTGGAAATTCCGACGGCTGACGAAACCAACGACAATATCGTTGCGTTCTGGAGCCCGGCCGAGCTGCCTGAAGTCGGCAAGCCACTGGATGTGTCCTACCGCTTGCACTGGACCATGGACGAAAAATCCCTGCACCCAAGCGACAGCGCCTGGGTCAAGCAGACCCTGCGTTCTACCGGTGACGTGAAGCAATCCAACCTGATCCGCCAGCCAGACGGCAGCGTGGCCTACCTGGTGGACTTCGAGGGCCCGTCCCTCAAGGCCCTGCCGTCGGATGCCCCGGTGCGCAGCCAGGTGAGCGTCGGCGACAACGCCGAACTGGTTGAGAACAGCGTGCGCTACAACGAACACACCAAAGGCTGGCGCCTGACCCTGCGTATGAAGATCAAGGACGCAGGCAAGCCGACCGAAATGCGCGCCGCGCTGGTGCAGGACGTTCCGCCACCGGCTCCTGAGCAGGACTCGAGCCACGTGCTCAAGGCTGACAAGGTCCTGGCCAAGCAGCACGAAAAACAGGCCAAGAAAGACGCGAAAGACAAGGAAGCCAAGCAGCCAGAAGCTGCCCCAGCCACGCCGGAGCCGATCAAGACCGAACAAGTCCTGACCGAAACCTGGAGCTATCAGTTGCCTGCCGATGAGTAATTCTCAAGTCCAGCCAGAAACTCTGCAGGAGTATCTGGCGCATCTACCGATGACCGCTGAGCAGCGCGCCGAATTGGCGGGCTGCACATCCTTCACCGAGTTGCACGAGCGCTTGTCGTCGTCGACATTCGACGCGCCGGTCGACGCCGCCCAGGCGTCGGTTGGCACGCGGTTGACCCTCAACACCGCCGAAGAGCTGCAAGACGCCGAAATGCTGGCGCTCGACGCTGCTGGCCGTGTGTGCCTGAAGGCCACGCCGCCAATCCGTCGTACCCGCGTGGTGCCGGAGCCGTGGCGCACCAATATCCTGGTGCGCGGCTGGCGCCGACTCACCGGGCGCAGCAATCCTCCGGCGCCGCCGAAGGATGAGCGTGTATTGCCGGCCGCGCGCTGGCGTACCGTCGGTTCGATCCGTCGTTACATCCTGCTGGTGCTGATGCTCGGCCAGACCATCGTGGCTGGCTGGTACATGAAAGGCATCATGCCCTACCAGGGCTGGTCGCTGGTCGACTTCGACGAAATCCGCAACCAGACCCTGCTGCAAACCGCCACCCAGGTACTGCCATACGCTTTGCAAACCAGCATCCTGATCATGTTCGGGATCTTGTTCTGCTGGGTGTCGGCCGGTTTCTGGACCGCGTTGATGGGCTTCCTGGAATTGCTGACTGGTCACGATAAATACCGGATCTCCGGTAAAAGTGCCGGTGACGAGCCGATTCCGAAAGACGCCCGTACCGCGCTGGTGATGCCGATCTGCAACGAAGACGTGCCTCGGGTATTCGCCGGTTTGCGCGCCACGTTCGAATCGGTCGCCGCCACCGGTGACCTGGACCGCTTCGATTTCTTCGTGCTCAGCGACAGTAATGACGCCGACATCTGTATCGCCGAACAGCAAGCCTGGCTCGACGTGTGCCGCGAAGCCGGTGGCTTCGGCAAGATCTTCTATCGCCGCCGCCGCCGTCGCGTAAAGCGCAAGAGTGGCAACCTCGACGACTTCTGCCGTCGTTGGGGCGGTGACTACAAGTACATGGTCGTGCTCGACGCGGACAGCGTGATGAGTGGCGAATGCCTGACCAGCCTGGTGCGCTTGATGGAAGCGACGCCGGATGCCGGGATCATCCAGACCGCGCCGCGTGCGTCGGGCATGGACACCCTGTATGCGCGCATGCAGCAGTTCGCTACCCGCGTGTATGGCCCGCTGTTCACCGCCGGCCTGCACTTCTGGCAGTTGGGTGAATCCCACTACTGGGGTCACAACGCAATCATCCGCATGAAGCCGTTCATCGAGCACTGCGCCCTGGCGCCGTTGCCGGGCAAAGGCGCGTTCGCCGGTTCCATCCTGTCCCACGACTTCGTTGAAGCGGCGTTGATGCGTCGTGCCGGCTGGGGCGTGTGGATTGCCTACGACCTGCCGGGCAGCTATGAAGAGCTGCCGCCGAACCTGCTGGACGAACTCAAGCGTGACCGTCGCTGGTGCCACGGCAACCTGATGAACTTCCGCCTGTTCCTGGTCAAGGGCATGCACCCGGTGCACCGTGCGGTGTTCCTGACCGGCGTGATGTCCTATCTGTCGGCGCCGTTGTGGTTCCTGTTCCTGGTGCTGTCCACGGCGCTGCTGGCGGTGAATACCCTGATGGAGCCGCAGTACTTCATGGCACCACGCCAGTTGTACCCGCTGTGGCCGCAATGGCATCCGGACAAGGCGGTGGCGCTGTTCTCCACCACCATCGTGCTGCTGTTTCTGCCGAAACTGCTGAGCATCATCCTGATCTGGGCCAAGGGCGCGAAAGAGTTCGGCGGCAAGTTCAAGGTGACCTTGTCGATGCTGCTGGAGATGCTGTTCTCCATGCTGCTGGCGCCGGTGCGGATGATTTTCCACACCCGCTTTGTACTCGCCGCGTTCCTCGGCTGGGCTGCGACCTGGAACTCGCCGCAGCGTGACGACGACTCCACCCCATGGAGCGAAGCGGTCAAGCGCCACGGTCCGCAAACCGTGTTGGGCTTCCTGTGGGCCCTGCTGGTGGTGTGGTTGAACCCGAGCTTCCTGTGGTGGTTGGTGCCGATTGTGGGGTCGCTGATGCTGTCGATCCCGGTGTCGGTGATCTCCAGCCGTGTCGGGCTGGGCCTCAAGTCCCGCGACGAGAGCCTGTTCCTGATCCCCGAGGAATACAATCCGCCGCAAGCGTTGCTGTCGACCGAGCAGTACACCCACGAAAACCGTTGGCACGCGCTGAACGATGGCTTCGTGCGTTCGGTGGTCGATCCGCAGCAGAACGCCCTGGCCTGCGCCTTGGCGACTTCGCGTCATCGTGAAGCGGAGCCGATTGAGTACCTGCGTACCGAACGTGTGCGTCACGCGCTGAAAGTCGGCCCGGCCGGCCTCAACAACGGCGAACGCCTGGCCTTGCTCAGCGACCCGGTCGCCCTGGCTCGCCTGCATGAGCACGTCTGGAACGAAGGCCATGCCGAGTGGCTCGCCGCCTGGCGTGACTCGATCAAGGCTGATCCGCACGCGCCGTTGCTACCGTTGCAACCGCTGTCGTCCCAGGCCCAACCGGCCTGATTCAGACGCCCCCGAGGGTTCTCTTCGGGGGCGTTCCAAGCGCTGGTCCTACAGCGTTTTCCGCTCCCTCCTACCTCCCGCTAACCTCTTGTTTTTTCGAAACAAAAGTCCCTCTTTCGAGGCATATTGCCGTGCCCGTGACTGGGTTAGCATCGCCCCGGATTTGGACGTGTCACAGGGGTATTCATGAGCAAAGGCTATTGTTTGGCGCTGCTGCTAAGCGCTGCCGCATTGATTCACACGGGGTTGGCGCAGGCCGGCGCGATTGACGACGCCGTACGACGCGGCGTGCTGAAGGTCGGCACCACACCCACCTATGTGCCTTTCGAAATGACCGACAAACAGGGGCGAATCATCGGCTTTGAAATCGACCTGCTCAACGTCATGAGCCAAGCACTGGGTGTGCAACTTGAGTTGGTCGCGGTGCCCTACACCGAGCTGGTGGCGGGGTTGCAGGCGAAGAAATTCGACCTGATCGGCAGCGGCATGACGGTCACCCAGGAGCGCAACCTCAAGCTGAACTTCAGCGACTCGTTCATTGTGGTCGGCCAGTCCGTGCTGTTGCACCCAAGCCTGGCGGGCAAGGTCGGCAGTGTCGAAGACCTGGACGACGCCAGCTACCGGATCGCCACCACCGAAGGCACCACCGGCGAGCTGGCAGCGCGGCGGTTTCTAGGGGCAGCCCGCCTCAGCAGCTTCCCCACGCCGGAGGAAGGAGTACGCCAAGTGGTACAGGGCAAGGCAGATGCTTTTATTTATGACGCGCCCTACAACCTGATCGCCCTGAACCGCCCGGAAAACACCACGCTACTGGCGCTCGAGCAACCTTTCACGTTTGAACCGCTGGCGTTTGGCTTGAACAAAGGCGATTTCGACAGCCTCAACTGGATCAACCATTTCCTCAACCAGATTGCCCAGGACGGGACCTACGATCGTCTTCACGATAAGTGGTTTAAAGACACCGCCTGGCTGGCGGAGATCGACTGAAGGTCATAACTGCTTACACATCAAGCCGTTGCTTCCATCGACCTTGCACGTGTCTACATCTGCCCTTTGCTGCGCGGTTGTGGGGCTTTTCCGACATACGCCGACAACAAATAGCCGTGAAACCTTTGTGACAGCAGACGAGTGGGTTAGGATCGCACCCCGAAATGGTGCAGCCCGTTTGCGCGCCGACCTCATAAGAATCGTTCAGGGGACTTGATGATGAAAAAGTATCTTTCGATGCTGCTGCTTGGCGTCACCGCGCTGGTCGCGGTCAATGCGGCCCAGGCCGGTGCCATCGATGATGCGGTCAAGCGTGGCACGCTGAAAGTCGGCATGGACCCGACCTACATGCCGTTCCAGATGACCAACAAGCGCGGCGAAATCATCGGTTTCGAAGTGGACATCCTCAAGGCCATGGCCAAGTCCATGGGCGTCAAGTTCGAGCCGATCTCCACCGGCTATGACGGCATCATCCCGGCCCTGCTGACCAACAAGTTCGACATGATCGGCAGCGGCATGACCCTGACCCAGGAACGCAACCTGCGCCTGAACTTCAGCGAACCCTTCATTGTGGTCGGCCAGACCCTGCTGATCCGCAAGGAACTGGAAGGCACCATCAAGTCCTACAAAGACCTGAACGACGAGAAATACCGCCTGACCTCCAAGCTCGGCACCACCGGCGAGATGGTCGCCAAAAAGCTGATCTCCAAGGCCAAGTACCACGGCTATGACAACGAGCAGGAAGGCGTGCTGGACGTGGTCAACGGCAAGGCCGACGCCTTTGTGTATGACGCGCCGTACAACGTTGTGGCCGAGAAAAAGGTCGGTAACGGCAAGCTGGTTTACTTGGAAGAACCCTTCACCTTCGAACCTTTGGCGTTTGGCCTGAAGAAAGGCGACTACGACAGCATCAACTTCATCAACAACTTCCTGCACCAGATCCGCAACGACGGCACCTACGATCGCATCCATGACAAGTGGTTCAAGAGCTCCGAGTGGCTCAAGGACATGGAATAAGGCTTTAGACCGAGTCGTGCCCTTCGCGAGCAAGCCCGCTCCCACACTTGACCGAGTTCCAACATGAGAATGCGATCAAGTGTGGGAGCGGGCTTGCTCGCGAAGGCGGCGTGACAGGCGACACCCATCCCGGAACCTGAAATGAAACAGAAAAAAGCCCAATGGCCCTGGCACCTGCTGACCGTGGTCGTGCTGGTCGGCCTGGCCGGCGCCTTGTACTACGCCACGTCGCTGATGTCCTACGAGTGGCGCTGGAACCGTGTACCGCAGTACTTCGCCTACCAGGCTGAAGAGTCCCAGCGTGCCGCTGATATCTCCACGGTGGTCGAGTTGGTGCGCAAAGGCGATGTGGCCGAAGTGACCCTGCGCAATGACGCAGGCGCCGAGCAGAAGCTGACCGTTGCCGACAACAGCCTGCAAGTGGCGCGCGGCGATGACGTGGCCGAGGGCGACGTGGTGGGCGTGACCCGCCATTGGGCATTGGGCCCGCTGATGTGGGGTTTGTGGACCACACTGTGGCTGTCTGTTGTCTCTGGCATCCTTGGCTTGATCATCGGCCTGGCGACCGGCCTGTGCCGTTTGTCCAGCAACCCGACCTTGCGGGATTTGTCGACGATCTACGTCGAACTGGTACGCGGCACGCCGCTATTGGTGCAGATCTTCATTTTCTATTTCTTCATCGGCACGGTGCTCAACCTGTCCCGGGAATTTGCCGGGATCGCCGCGCTGTCGCTGTTCACCGGCGCCTACGTGGCGGAAATCGTCCGCGCTGGCGTGCAGTCCATCACCCGTGGCCAGAACGAAGCCGCGCGGTCCCTGGGCCTGAGTGCCAGCCAGTCGATGCGCCATGTGGTGTTGCCACAGGCGTTCAAACGCGTGCTACCGCCGTTGGCCGGGCAATTTATCAGCCTGGTGAAAGACACTTCGCTGGTCTCGGTGATTGCGATTACCGAACTGCTCAAGAGCGGCCGTGAGGTGATCACCACCTCGTTCTCGCCGTTTGAAATCCTGTTCTGCGTCGCAGGCCTGTACCTGCTGATCAACCTGCCGCTGTCGAAAATGGCCAGCCGGCTTGAGCGGAGGCTCGCGCAAAGTGATTGAAGTCCGCGATCTGGTAAAAGTCTTCGACACCCGTGGGCAGGTGGTCCGCGCGGTCGACAACGTGACCACCCAAGTGGCCAAGGGGGAAGTGCTGGTGGTGATCGGCCCGTCCGGCTCCGGCAAGTCCACCTTCCTGCGTTGCCTCAATGGGCTGGAAGAATTCGACTCGGGCTCAGTGAGCATCGACGGCCTGCAACTGGCCGACCCGAAGACTGACGTGAATGCCTATCGCCGCGAAGTCGGCATGGTGTTCCAGCACTTCAACCTGTTCCCGCACATGACTGTGCTGGAAAATCTGTGCCTGGCGCAGAAAGTCGTGCGCAAGCGCAGCAAGAAGGAGCGCGAGGCCAAAGCCCTGGCGTTGCTGGAAAAAGTCGGGATTGCACAGAAGGCCAATGAGTTTCCATCACGCTTGTCCGGTGGCCAACAGCAGCGCGTCGCGATTGCCAGGGCCCTGGCGATGGACCCCAAGGTCATGCTGTTCGACGAGCCCACCTCGGCGCTGGACCCGGAAATGGTCGGCGAAGTGCTGGACGTGATGAAGACCCTGGCCCTGGAAGGCATGACCATGGTCTGCGTTACCCACGAAATGGGCTTTGCCCGTGAAGTGGCCGACCGCGTGCTGTTTTTCGACCATGGCAAGTTGCTGGAAGACGCCGCACCGGCCGAATTCTTCGATGCACCAAAAGACCCGCGAGCCCAGGCCTTCCTGCGCCAGGTCCTATAGCCTGAATTTGCCCACCAGCGCTTGTAGATCCAGGCTCAGCCGGGTCAGCTGAACACTCGCCGCCGCCGTCTCTTCACTGGCGGCGGCGGTTTGTTCGGATACATCGCGCACCTTCAACACACTGCGATTGATCTCTTCCGCCACTGCACTCTGTTCCTCGGCGGCAGCGGCAATCTGCGGGTTCATTTCCTGGATGATCGAGACTGTGCGGATAATTGCCCCCAAGGCATCGCCTGCATCACGGCTCAGGTCGACGCTGTAGTCAGTCAGGGCGCGGCTGCCGTCCATGATATCGGCCACCTGCTGGGTGCCGGTGTGCAATCCGAGTATCAGCCCTTCGATCTCTTCAGCGGATGCCTGGGTGCGCTGGGCCAGGCTGCGCACTTCGTCGGCGACCACGGCAAACCCGTCACCTGCCGTACCCGCGCGTGCGGCTTCAATGGCAGCGTTCAGGGCCAGCAAGTTGGTCTGCTGCGACACGGACTTGATGACGTCCAGCACGCCCCCGATCTTTTGACTCTCTTGTTGCAGTGCGATCATGGCCTGGCCCGCGCGCGCCATTTCGTGGGCCAGATGACCAATCTGCTCCACCGCCTGCCCGACCACCCGGTCCCCGGCGGTGGCTTGATGATCGGCTTCATTGGCCGCTGCCGATGCTTGTTCGGCATGTCGCGCCACTTCCTGGGCGGTGGCGAGCATTTCATTCATGGCGGTGGCGACTTGGTCGGTCTCGTCCTTCTGGTTGCTGATGCCTGCGCGGGTTTGCTCCGTCACCGCCGACAGCTGTGTGGCGGCACTGGCAATCTGTCGGGCGCTGTCACTGATGCCGCTGATCAGGCTGCGCAGGTTGCGGGTCATGTCGCCGATGGCCTGTTGCAGTTGGCCCAGCTCATCGTGGCGCTCTGCGTGGATGTTGTGACTGAGATCGCCCTGGGCGATGCGGTTCGCCGATGCCAGTACCTGGCGCAGCGGCACGGCGATCTGCCGGGCAATCCACCAGGCAGCCAGCGAACCGAGTAGCAGGGCCGCAGCCGTGACGCTGATGAGTAGCGTCCGGGTGTGGTTCGCTTCGGTGTCGCGCTTGAGCGTCTGGCTTTGGCTAACGAATTCGCTGTGTTCGAGCAACTGGTTGAGCTGCTGTTCAAGACGATTCTGTACGGTCTCTGTGGTGATCTGCGCCTCCTTGAGCTTTACCAACTGCGTGCGATAGTTTGCCAAGTCGGCTTTGAGCAGGGTTGAGTCAACGGGTAGCTCGGTGACAGCGGCTTGAGCTACGTCCAGCGCGTCGAGGGTCTTACCGACAGCTTCTGAATAGGCTTGTAATGACTCGGCAGCCCAAGCGGGGCTTTGGGCTTGGCCTTCGGCGTGCGTTATGGCCTGGCGCAGGTTTTCTACAACCTCCAGGGCAGGCTGGTCTTGTCGGTCAGGTAGCCCGCGGGCTAGTTGAGCCAGAGTCTCGTTGGTCCGGAGTACGGTTTTCTTGAGCGGTGGGCGTGTGTTTTCCCGTTGTTGGATCAGGGAGGGCAGCTCCAAAAGCTCGGCATTGAAGCTGATCACCAGGCGCTCCGCCTCCTGAATACGCGCCCGATCGGCTGGGTCTATCAGGTGAGTTGTCAGGTAGTTGAGGTGCTGATCGATGCGTTCGAGCTGCTGTTTCATTTTGTCCAGGCTGGCGGTGTCCGTAAGCGTTCGGTAAACAATACGGTCGGCACGCATGGCTTCGGCGACGGCGGCCAGTTGGCCAAGCACAGCCAGGTTGCTTGAGCGGAACAGTACGGTGTTGAGGGCCTGCCAGCCTGTGCCGGCGATGGCGAAGCTGAGTACCAGCACCTGGCCAAACCCCAGTGCGAGCTTGAGGCGGACGCTGGCATTGACCAGCAAGCGGGTCAGCCGAGAAAACATGATGAACCTCCGAATCTGAAGAAGCGTTTCGCAACAAAGGAAACGCTAATTCGATTCGGTGTAACGCTGGGCTGATAACTACGTAGGACGTTTCACAAATTTTTGATCAGATCCGGAAACGCCCCACCAGCGATTGCAGGTAAATCCCCAGGCGGGCCAGCTCGGCACTGGATGCAGCGGTTTCTTCACTGGCCGACGAGGTCTGTTCCGACACATCGCGCACGTTCAACACGCTGCGGTTGATCTCTTCCGCCACTGCGCTTTGTTGCTCGGCGGCCGTGGCGATCTGCGAGTTCATCGCCTGGATGGTCGAGACCGTGCGGGTGATACTCGCCAAGGCGCTGCCGGCGCGACGGGTCAACTCGACGCTGCTGTCGGTCAAGCCACGGCTGTTGTCCATGATGGTCGCCACTTGCTGCGTGCCGCTTTGCAGGCCGACGATCAGCTCTTCGATCTCTTCGGTGGACTTCTGGGTACGTTGGGCCAGGCTGCGCACTTCGTCCGCCACCACGGCGAAGCCACGCCCGGCCTCACCGGCGCGCGCGGCTTCAATCGCGGCGTTGAGGGCCAGCAGGTTGGTTTGCTGGGCCACGGACTTGATCACGTCGAGCACGCTGCCGATCTTGTCGCTTTCGCGCTTCAGGTCGCCCATGGCGACCGTGGAGTTGCCCACCTCGGTGGCCAGGCGTTCGATCTGGGCGATGGCTTCGCCGACCACCTTGTCGCCTTCACGGGCCTGCTGGTCAGCCGCCACGGCAGCTTCGGAGGCCTCCTCGGCGTTTCGCGCCACTTCCTGCACGGTCGCGGCCATTTCGTTCATGGCGGTGGCAACCTGGTCGGTCTCGACCTTCTGGCTGTTGACCCCGGCGCTGGTCTGTTCGGTCACGGCCGACAGTTGCTCGGCGGCGCTGGCGATCTGGGTGACACCGTCGCTGATACCACCGATCAGCTCGCGCAGGCCGACGGTCATGCTTTGCATGGCGCGTTGCAGCTGGCCCAGTTCGTCCTGGCGCGTGGAAGTCAGGTTGTGGCTCAGGTCGCCGGAGGCGACGCGTTCGGCCACCTTGAGGGTCTGATTCAGCGGGATGACGATCTGGCGTGTGATCGCCCAGGCGGCCACCAAGCCGAAGATCAACGCCAGCACGGTCGCCAGCAGCAAGAGTTGTTTGGCCTGCGCGGCGTCGGTGTCGCGCACCACGGTTTGCGAGGTGGTGAGTTTTTCGCTGTGGCCCAGCAGGATATCGCCCTGGGCATTCATGATTTTCAGCGCCTCGGCGGCGGCGGTCTGGGAGTCGCGGTACTGGCTGACGGCCGCGCGGTAGGCTTGCAGCGAGGTGCTGGCCTGCTGCAGGTTGGCCTGGTACTGCGCGGGCAGTTGGCCTTCCAGTTCGGTGATCTTCTTGATGGCGTTATCAATGGCATCGAGGGCCGGCTGTTCAGCCTCGACCTTGGCGCTGTAGGTGTAGCCGCGCACCTGGAAGCGCGCTTGCTGAATCAGTTTGCTCAGGTCGACCACGCTGTTGAACTGGGTGACGCTGTCGCCTTGCAGCAGGCTTTTTTCGACCTCGCTGACCTTCGCCACGGCGTTGTCGGCGGTGTCGCCCAGTTTGCTGCGGGCACCTTCGCGCTTCAGCCCGGCCTGGACCATGGCGGCAAAGGCCTTTTTGTATTGGTTCAGGGCGTCTTGTTGCTGTTCTACCAGGGCCTTGTCGTCGGGTTGCTCGATCAGGTCGGCGGCGGTTTTCAGGCCGCTGTCCAGTTTGGTGATCAGGTTGTTGACCGCGTCGGTGCCTTGTTCGCCGCGACGCATTTCGAAGTCCAGGCGCGCCAGGCGCAAGTCCTTGGTCAGGCCGTTGAGGCTGGAGATATAGCCCAGCTTGTCACCGCGATTGATCACATCGCCCAGGCCGGTCCAGCCGGTGAAGGTGATCATTAATGTCAGCAGTAAGACCAGGCCGAAGCCCACGCCGAGTTTGGTTTTGACGCTGATATTCCCCAGCTTTTCGGCTAACCAACGATACATGCTGCGAACTCCCCTGGAACAAGGCTTGGACTTATTCAAAGGTTATCGGCAGGTTGGAATCATTCTGTAGGAGCCGGCTTGCCGGCGATAGCGTCTGCGGCTGCTCGGGGTACGGCGCTGGACCTGTGGCGAGGGAGCTTGCTCCCGTCAGCGGCCTGGCAGCCGACTAGGATGTTGGATCAGACTGAGTACATATCCATTGATGCTGTAACGGCCACTATTGGTTCCGCTCTTACAGCGGGTCACTTTTGGAAAGACCCAAAAGTAACCAAAAGGTCTTCGCCCCAACACTCNNTGCCCGTAATCCGACAGTGATTTGGGGGGCCGCCGCCACGCGCCATCCATGGCGCGGGGCGGCTAAACCGGCATCCCTGCCGGTTTACCCCCCAAATCCCTGTCGAATTCCGGCCAGCGTGTTTGACGGGGCGCCTAAGATCAAAAGCTAGATCAAGATCAAGAGCGGCTCGCTTCGCATCGTGGTTAGGGGGGGTTACAGCGTTGTGTCGATATTAATGTTAGAAGAGCCGGGCGAGCAGGGCGGTGACGGCGGTTTCGACGCGCAGGATGCGTGCGCCTAGTTGCACAGGCTGTAAGCCCGCTTTGTTGAGCAAATCTACTTCGTAGGGAATCCAGCCGCCTTCCGGGCCGATCGCCAGGGTCACCGGCTCGTCCAGCCCGCGTGGGCAGGCCGGGTAATCACCGGGATGGCCGATCAGGCCCAGGGTGCCTGCGGTCATGGCCGGCAGGCGGTCTTCGACGAAGGGTTTGAAGCGTTTTTCGATGATGATCTCGGGCAAGATCGTGTCCCGCGCCTGTTCCAGGCCGAGGATCAGTTGTTCGCGAATCGCCTCGGGTTCAAGGAATGGGGTTTGCCAGAAGCTTTTTTCGACCCGGTAGCTGTTGAGCAGCACGACCTTGGGTACGCCCATGGCGGCCACGGTCTGCAGCACCCGACGCAGCATCTTCGGGCGTGGTAGGGCCAGCAGCAGGGTCAGTGGCAGCTTGGCCGGCGGCGGTTGGTCGAAGCTGACGTGCAGCTCGGCTTCAGTCGTTTCCAGGCGCAGCAGTTGGGCGTTGCCCATCTGCCCGCCGATGCGGCCGACGCGCAGGCTGTCGCCGACGGCGGCGCGGTGGACTTCCTGCATGTGCACCAGGCGTCGATCACGCAGCACCACACGGTCGGCCGCGATGAAGTCGGCCTCTTCGAGGAGCAGCAGGTTCACGGCTGGGTCGCTGGCGGCTGGTCGTCGTCGGGCTGGTCATCCGGGTGTTCGCCGCGCTTGCTGATCAAGCCGCTGAACAGGATGCCGATCTCGAACAGCATCCACATCGGCACGGCCAGCAGGGTCTGGGAGAAGATGTCCGGTGGCGTAAGGATCATGCCGACCACGAAGCAGCCGATGATCACGTACGGGCGGATCTTCTTCAGGTACGCCACGTTGACCACGCCGATCCATACCAGCAGCACCACGGCCACCGGGATTTCGAAGGCCACGCCGAAGGCGAAGAACAGCGTCATCACAAAGTCGAGGTAGCTGGTGATGTCGGTCATCATTTCCACGCCGGCCGGGGTGGCGGCGGCGAAGAACTTGAAGATCAGCGGGAACACCAGGAAGTAGGCGAATGCCATGCCGGTGTAGAACAGCAGGATGCTCGACACCAGCAGCGGCACGGCGATGCGCTTCTCATGCTTGTACAGGCCCGGCGCGATAAAGCCCCAGATCTGGTGCAGGATCACCGGGATCGCCAGGAACAGCGAGACCATCATGGTCAGCTTCAACGGCGTGAGGAACGGCGACGACACGTCGGTGGCGATCATCGTCGCGCCGGCCGGCAGGTATTGGCGCAGCGGCGTGGAGACGAAGGTGTAGATCTGCTGGGTAAAGGCGAACAACCCGGCAAAGATGATGAAGATGGCCGCTACGCAACGCAGCAGGCGGGTACGCAGCTCGGTGAGGTGCGAGACCAGCGGCATATGCTGGTCGTTTTCCGGTTTATCAGCGCTCATGGGGCTCGCGGCGGCAATGTAGGGTCATGGGGCGCGGGCGACGCGGTGGGCGTCGGCGCAGGCTCGGTGGGCGCGGTCGGTGCGACGGGTGTGGCTTCAGCGGCCGGTGCGATGCTGTTTTCAGCCACAGGCTCCGCCGGTTTGGCGGGCTCCTGCACCGGCGACAGAATCTTCCGGGCTTCTTGCTCCAACGACAGAATGTGCTCGTTGTGCAGTTGCCGGCGGATCTCGTCGGCGCCGATTTCCCGTTCAACTTCCTGTTTGATGGCGTTGAAACTGCGTTTCAGGCGCCCGATCCACAGGCCGGCCGTGCGTGCGGCACCGGGCAGGCGTTCCGGCCCCAGTACCAGCAAGGCCACGAGGCCGACGAGCAGCAGTTCAGAGAAGCTGATACCAAACATTAGTCAGTGCTCACGAGTCTTTGCGGGTCGGCTCTTCGACTTTCTCAGCCTGCACGTCGAAGGTGCGACGCTCGGTGATCGGCTGGGTGGCCTGCGGGTGCACAGGCTGCGCCGGAGGCACCGGGTTGGCGGCCGGGTCGGCGGGTTTTTCGTCGTCGTTCATGGCTTTGCGAAAGCCCTTGATCGACTCGCCCACGTCGGTGCCCAGGTTTTTGAGTTTCTTGGTGCCGAACACCAGTACCACCACCACCAGAATGACGATCCAGTGTTTCCAGTCAAAAATGCCCATGCTGCAAATCCTCAAGTCTTAGTTATTCAGGCGGACGGGCGCGAGGCTTTCTCGGCATGCCCGGACAAGCCGAAGCGTCGGTCCAGTTCATCCAGCACAGCCTGCGGATGCTGCCCCAGTTGGGCGAGCATGACCAGGCTATGGAACCACAAGTCTGCGGTCTCATAGATTACATCGCTGTAATCACCGCTGATTTGCGCGTCCTTGGCCGCAATGATGGTCTCGACGGATTCTTCGCCGAGCTTTTCCAGGATCTTGTTCAAGCCCTTGTGGTACAGGCTGGCGACGTAGGAACTGTCGGCATCCGCGCCTTTGCGGTCTTCCAGCACCTGGGCCACGCGGTTCAGGGTATCGCTCATGTCTAGTGTCCTGCCGAGTAAATGGCGTGCGGGTCTTTGAGCACCGGCTCCACCACTTTCCATTCGCCATTTTCGAAAACGCGATAGAAGCAGCTGTGGCGGCCGGTGTGGCAGGCGATGTCGCCGATCTGCTCGACCTTGAGGATCACCACGTCGGCGTCGCAGTCGATGCGCATCTCGTGCAGGGTCTGCACGTGCCCGGACTCTTCGCCCTTGCGCCACAGTTTGCCACGCGAGCGTGACCAGTAGATGGCGCGCTGCTCAGTGGCGGTGAGGCTCAGGGCCTCGCGGTTCATCCAGGCCATCATCAGCACGCGCCCGGTCTTGTAGTCCTGGGCAATGGCCGGCACCAGGCCGTCACTGTCCCACTTGATCTCGTCCAGCCAGTCTTTCATGTTCGGCTCCGGCAATTTGCGACAGTGTATAACCGGATTGGCTATCGACGCACGATCAGATAAACACCGACGGCGACCATGATGCCAGCCGGCCAGTGGCCCAGTTGGTTCAGCGGGCCACCGATGGCCAGCATCACCCCGCCGACCAGGTGCGCAGCGCCCAGCAGGCGCAGGAACCAGTCGTCCTTGCGCTGTTTCCAGGGCGGCGCCGGGTCCTTGGCGTGCGGCTGGGACATGCGCTCCAGCAGGTCGCGGGTCATGTTGGCCAGGTGCGGCAGTTGTTCCATCTGGCTGTGCAGGTTGCCCAGCACGGTTTTCGGGCTCATGCGCTCGCGCATCCAGCGTTCCAGGAACGGCTGGGCGGTGTTCCACAGGTCGAGGTCCGGGTACAGCTGGCGGCCCAGGCCTTCGATGTTCAGCAGGGTCTTTTGCAGCAATACCAACTGCGGCTGCACTTCCATGTTGAAGCGCCGCGCAGTCTGGAACAGGCGCATCAACACCTGGCCGAAGGAAATATCTTTTAACGGTTTTTCAAAGATTGGCTCGCACACGGTGCGGATCGCCGCTTCGAATTCGTTGAGCTTGGTTTCTGCCGGCACCCAGCCCGAATCAATGTGCAACTGCGCCACGCGGCGGTAGTCGCGCTTGAAGAAGGCGAACAGGTTGCGCGCCAGGTAGTCCTGGTCTTCCGGGGTCAGGCTGCCGACGATGCCGCAGTCGATCGCAATGTACTGCGGGCTCCACGGGTTCACGGTGCTGACGAAGATGTTGCCGGGGTGCATGTCGGCGTGGAAGAAACTGTCGCGGAACACCTGGGTGAAGAAGATCTCCACGCCGCGCTCGGCGAGCATCTTCATGTCGGTGCGCTGGTCGGCCAGGGTTGCGAGGTCGGTGACCTGCACGCCGTAGATGCGCTCCATCACCAGCACTTTCGGGCGGCACCAGTCCCAATACACTTGCGGCACGTACAGCAGGGGCGAGCCTTCGAAGTTGCGCTTGAGCTGGCTGGCATTGGCGGCTTCGCGCAGCAGGTCGAGTTCGTCGTAGATGGTTTTTTCGTAGTCGGCGACCACGTCCACCGGGTGCAGCAGGCGCGCATCGGCCGAGAAACGCTCGGCGGCGCGGGCAAGGATGAACAGCCACGCCAGGTCCTGGCCGATGATCGGCTTGAGGCCGGGGCGGATCACCTTAACCACCACCTCTTCGCCGGTCTTGAGCTGCGCCGCGTGCACTTGGGCGACGGAGGCCGACGCGAGAGGCTCGACGTCAAAGCGGCTGAAGACTTCGCTGATCTTCTTGCCCAATTGTTCTTCGATCAGCGCCATCGACTGTTGGGAGTCGAACGGCGGTACGCGGTCCTGCAACAGCATCAGCTCGTCGGCGATGTCTTCAGGCAGCAAGTCGCGGCGGGTCGAGAGGATCTGCCCGAACTTGATGAAGATCGGCCCCAGGTCCTGCAACGCCAGGCGCAGGCGCGCGCCACGGCTGAGCTCCAGCTTTTTGCGCGGGAACCAGCGCCACGGCAGCACATAGCGCACCGCGAGCAGGAACCATGGCAGGGGCAGGGCGAACAGCAGGTCATCGAGTTGGTAGCGGATTACGACGCGCTGGATACGAAACAAACGGCGGACGGCGAGCAGCTTCATGCGTTATCGCTTGGATCAAGGGAACGGCTCAGGCGCTCGAAGCGGGCCTCAAGGCGTTCCAGGTCGATTTTGGCCTTGTCGAGTTCACGAAAGCGCGCTTGCGCTTCCCGTTCTCCGACCAGGGTGCGCGATTCTTCGCTCAAGTATTCGGCGAGGTTCTGGTTGAGGCTGGCGAACCCTTGCTGGTACCAGCGCGAACGGCTGCGCAGGTGCCCGCTGATCAACTGGGTGGCGACGGGGCCGATCCAGCGTGACAGCTCGTATTCCCAGTCCAGTTCCAGGTCTTGCAGCACGGCAGCCAGGTCCATCAGCACCGAGCTGTCGCCTTCCAGCTCCACTTCGGCGCTGTGCAGGATGGCGGTCTTGTTGCGGCTCAGGGCCAGGTGCAACAGGCTCGACGCCGGCGCACGCAGGGTGCAGTCGGCGTCGGCGGCCCATTGGGTCGCGAGCATCAGGCCTTCATCGCTGGGCAGGATAAACAGCTGCAAAGCGGGGCTGCGGCAGTCGACGGCAATCACTTTGCCATTGAGGTGCGCAAGCCGCGCCAGGGCGGTGCTGTCCAGGCGCAGCACACGGTTGAGGCCGTGTTCAACGCTGGCGAGAAAGCCTGCGAGCAACATCAGGGCTTGATGCCACGGTGCAGGGCGACGATACCCGAGGTCATGTTGTGGTAGGTCACGCGGTCGAAACCGGCTTCTACCATCATCGACTTCAGGGTTTCCTGGTCAGGGTGCATGCGGATCGATTCGGCCAGGTAGCGATAGCTCTCGGCGTCATTGGTGATCAGCTTGCCCATCAACGGCATGAAGGCGAAGGAGTAGGTGTCGTAGACCTTGGACATGATGGCGTTGGTCGGCTTGGAGAATTCCAGCACCAGCAGGCGGCCACCCGGCTTGAGCACGCGCAGCATCGAGCGGATCGCGTCTTCCTTGTGGGTGACGTTACGCAGGCCGAAGGCGATGGTGACGCAGTCGAAATGGTTGTCGGGGAATGGCAGTTTTTCTGCGTCGGCCTGGACGAATTCGATATTGCCGGCCACGCCTTTGTCCAGCAGGCGGTCGCGCCCGACCTTGAGCATCGAGCCGTTGATGTCGGCCAGTACCACTTGGCCAGTCGGGCCCACCAGCTTGGAGAACTTGGCCGCCAGGTCGCCCGTGCCGCCGGCGATGTCCAGTACACGGTTGCCAGGGCGAACACCCGACAACTCGATGGTGAAGCGCTTCCACAAGCGGTGCATGCCGCCCGACAGCACGTCGTTCATCAGGTCGTACTTGGCCGCGACCGAGTGGAACACCTCAGCGACTTTTTCCGCTTTCTGGCTTTCCGGGACGTTCTTGAAGCCGAAGTGAGTGGTGGGTTCGGCATCGCTGCCTTTGCGCTGATCAGTCATATCGCTGTCACCAAAAGAGAATGCGGGACATGATAATCCCCAAGGCCTGCTTTGTCTTGGCAAGGCTGCAGGTAAGATGGGTGGTCACCGAGACCTTTGCCGCATCGAAGGTATTCACGTCCCTATAAAGAGGAGTCATTGCAATGGCCCGTATAACCGTTGAGCGCGCACATTCCCTGGGTAAAGAAGGCGCGCGGGCAAAGGCCGACAAGTTGGCGCTCAAACTCAAAGAGCAATATGGCCTGGAGCCGTCGTGGTCCGGCGATACCTTGAACCTCAAGCGTTCGGGGGTTAAGGGCACGGTATTAGTCACTGAAGATTCGTTGCGTATCGATGTGGAACTGGGCCTGTTGATGTCGGCCATGAGTGGCACCATCAAGTCCGAAATCGAAAAAGCCCTGGATAAAGCCTTGGTGTGATCCGTCTGTTCTTAGGGTGCCGATTCTAATTTTCCAGCCTACTTTGTGCCCAAGCCCTCAACTCCTGCGG
Organism: Pseudomonas sp. IPO3749; assembly: GCF_013386605.1. Classification (NCBI taxonomy): domain Bacteria; kingdom Pseudomonadati; phylum Pseudomonadota; class Gammaproteobacteria; order Pseudomonadales; family Pseudomonadaceae; genus Pseudomonas; species Pseudomonas sp. IPO3749. The sequence continues at coordinate 84,545 of NZ_JACARN010000003.1, forward strand.
GCCGTTCCTCCCCCCTAATCTGCGTGAGGTGCACCATGGCCAAAGTTATCCTGAAGAAAAAAATCGACGCCCAGACCACTACCCTGAGCGAGGTTAAATCCTACGCCCGCAAGATCTGGCTGGCAGGACTTGGTGCTTACGCCAAGGTTGGAAGCGAAGGCAGCGAGTACTTCAAAGAGCTGGTTAAGACCGGTCAACATGTTGAAAGTAAAGGCAAAAAAGTTGCAGTTGAACAACTTGAGGCCGCCAACAGTCAGATTGACCAAGTAAAGAGTAATGTCTCCGCCGTCAAAGGTCTGGTAGAAGTTCAGCTGGATAAAGTTGAAAAAGCTTTTGATACTCGCGTTGCCAGTGCCTTGAATCGAATCGGCATTGCGTCTAAACATGACGTTGAGACACTCTCTGCTAAGCTCGAAGAGCTGACGACATTGCTAGAACGTGTCGCGCGTAAACACTAAGGAGACATCGGGATGGCTGTTAAAAAGACTACTCAGAAAGAAGGCAGCTCGTGGGTCGGGGAAGTTGAAAAATATTCCCGTAAGATCTGGCTTGCTGGTTTAGGCGTGTACTCGAAGGTTAGCAGTGACGGCGGCAAATACTTCGAGACTTTGGTCAAGGACGGCGAGAAGGCCGAGAAGTTGACCAAAACCACGGTTGGTAAAAAAGTTGAAGCCGCCAAGGCAACTGCCGGCTCCGCCAAGTCGAGCATTTCTGACACGTGGGGCAAGTTGGAAGAAACTTTCGACAAGCGCCTTAATAGTGCCATTTCGCGACTCGGCGTGCCGAGCAAGGCAGAGCTGAAGACGCTGCACAGCAAGGTCGATACCCTGACCAAGCAAATCGAAAAACTGACCGGCGCTAAAGTGGCTCCCGCGAAAACGGCTGGTGCAAAACCGGCTGCCAAGCCTGCGGCTAAAACCGCAGCGGCCAAACCGGCTGCGAAAACTGCCGCCAAGCCTCTGGTAAAAGCGGCCGCCAAGCCGGCTGCCAAACCCGCTGCCAAGGCTCCCGCCAAAGCGGCGGCTAAACCAGCCGCCAAGCCTGCGGCAAAAACCGCCGCTGCCAAACCGGCCGCCAAGCCTGCCGCTAAACCAGTTGCCGCTAAAGCTGCTGCCAAGCCAGCCGCCAAACCAGCAGCCAAGGCCGCCGCTAAACCAGCCGCCAAGCCTGCGGCCAAAACTGCAGCTGCAAAACCTGCTGCCAAGCCAGCCGCTGCGAAACCTGCAGCCAAGCCGGCCGCCGCTAAAC